>CAZWIN010000049.1:0-12371 GCA_964633855.1 uncultured Chitinophagales bacterium | reverse complement strand
CGCCTCCATGCAGATCTCTGCCAGCATCGAAGCGGTGAGCGGAGCAAGCTCCGACGGCTTGGCAATTACACAGTTGCCTGTTGCGAGCGCGGGGGCGACTTTCCATGTCAACAGATACAGGGGAAGGTTCCAGGGAGAAATCGCACCGACGATACCCAGCGGCTGGCGAAGGGTGTAGTTCAATGTTGCATTCTCCATCGGATGCGTTTCGCTGGAAAACCCGGCAACAGCCGACGCAAAGAATCGAAAATTTGACGACGCACGGGGTATATCGAGCGTACGTGCCTGCTGAACCGGCTTGCCGTTGTCTTGTGATTCGGCTTGCGCAAGCTTCTCCAAATCACGTTCAATTAGCTCTGCAATTCGCAAGAGGATACGTGAACGGCTCTCAGAAGGCATGTTTGGCCATTGAGTGAAAGCCCTCTTCGCAGCTTCTACCGCCGTCTCAACATCCTGCTCAGTGGAATCGGGTATCCGGGAATACACCTTGCCTGTTGCAGGCTCGACATTATCAATGTACTGTCCCGAGACCGGTGGGACCAATGTTCCGTTGATATAGTTGGAAATGGTGATCATATGTTCTGCCACAAAGACACGAAGAACACAAAGTTCACAAAAGAAAAAAATGTTTTGGCTGATGGACAGCCAACCAGCTACGTCTGCGAGTAATAGAACCCGAGGTTCTTCTTCAGCGCAGGAGGTAATTCTGGCAACCGCGAACGCTGGATTAAAAACGTCGAGAGGTTGAAGAAATCACCGAAGACTTTGTACTTATCCACGGTTGCCTTCAGATAATTGTAGCCTGTCGAACCTCCCGTGCCGATTTTGTTGCCAATCATCCGTTGCGCCATAAGCGCGTGCCGGTATCGCCAGGTTGTCCATTGTTCATCCATATCCATCAGAACCGTCAGCAACCTGAAGGGAATGTGCAAAATTGGTTCGTCACGGTATAGCATAATCAGAAGGGCGGCTTCTGTTGCTTCATGCGATAACCTCCGCTTCCTGCTGTTGATAAGCTCACGGTGTTTTTCCGGGTCAAGCAAAGCCGCGAAACTCTCTTCGTTCGCTTTTACTTCGTTGAGTTGTTGTTGTTTCTCCTGCTCTGAAGAAATCTTATTGCCGAGAATTGACTGCCGGTCCGCTTCAAGCATATCGTTCACCGCACTTCGATAATGTTCCCAGAAATTGAAACCTTCAAATTCCAAAAACGGAGTGCGTTCCAGCCAGCGCTCCACAACCTGGAACAGTGTTGGCGCCGCTTCGGCTTCCTTCACTACATGCTGGTGTTTTGCTTCCAAATGCGTATAGTACGCCTCCTTGTTGTACAGAAGCCGCTGCTCCGGCTGCATGCCGAGTTTGTTTTCAATCAAGCGGAATTGATAACTCTGGAACCCCGATGCAGGATACAGCACGTCGCGAAACTCAAGAAAGTCCAGCGCCGTCATTGTTTCCAGCACACGTAACTGGTCAATCAGAAGTTTTTGGATCTCCGTGATGCGGGCAAGACGGAGCGTTGCAATGCCAACCTGCTTCTCGTCCACGCGGCCAACATCAAAAGTGAACAGCACGGCATCAAGCTCGTGAAGGATTTGTTTGAACCAAAGCTCATACACCTGATGGACGATGATGAAAAGATGCTCATCATGAGCGGGCGTACCATACTCGGCACTTTTGGGGACCTGGCTGGTAAGGAGCTTGTCAAGCCCGAGATAATCTGCATAATACAGCGGAGTTGTATTTTTCGGCATGGCGTGAGAGAATTGTGGGTCGAAATTATGCCTTCAAGTAACCAAATCTTGAGAAGAATTCAAGGCAGAAACATGCATATTGTTTTGGCTGGAAACTAGACGAAAGAAGGATATATCAACCTTCCATCAGTGTAGAAAGATGGCTTTCCACGGATTTTGCAAGGGCATTAAGATTGTAACCACCCTCGAGTACCGAGACAATCGGTGCAATACTTTTGATGGCATGGGTCATTCTCGCAAATGAAGCTTCGGTCAGGTTCATACTGCCCAGAGGATCATCACGATGAGCATCAAAACCGGCCGAGAGTATCAACAAGCCGGGAGAGAATTTTTCCAACGCCGGAACGACCTCTTCCTTGAACGCGGAAAGATATCTTTCTTCCCCGCTCCCAGCCGGCAGCGGGATATTTAATGTATAACCTTCACCCTTCCCTTTTCCACACTCGCCTCTTGCTCCTGTACCCGGGTAGAAAGGATATTGGTGAAGGCTGCAATAGAACACCGTCGGATCTTCCTCAAAGATATGCTGTGTTCCATTGCCATGGTGGACATCCCAATCAAGGATGGCAATTTTCTCGATACCATGCCGTTTCTGTGCATGGCGCGCACCGATGGCAACATTATTAAACAGGCAAAAGCCCATTGGTATGTCGCGCTCTGCATGATGTCCAGGGGGCCGCACAGCACAGAATGCGGAAGATACCTCACCGCCAAGCACAGCATCAATCGCACCGAGTACCGCTCCCGATGCGAGCATAGCAACCTCATACGACTTTCCCACTGCATGGGTATCGCCTTCATCCAGCAAACCTCCTCCTGCTTCACATACGTTCTTCACCAGTTCATGATGGGGCTTCGAATGAACGGCAAGTATGTGTTCTTCGTTTGCCGGCACCGGATGAATAGAGGAAAGCCTGCTCAACAAGCCGCTATCACTAAGGCGATGTACAATCGCTTTCAGTCTCTCCGGACGCTCCGGATGCCCGGCGGGCGGGACATGTTGCAAAAAAACATCGCTATACGCAAACCCGACCGTTGTTTGTTTCATCCTTCAGATTCTTCCGTAGGTGAGCACGCAAGCAATGAGGATATTTATGCCGTGCGCCGTAAGACATAACGGGCAGAACATTCCGACCTTATACAACAGTGAATACAAAAGAAAGAATGCAACCCCCACGGTCAACCATGATGCATACATGATACCACCGGACAAAACAGGTCCGCCCCCAAAGAAAACGACCATCAGCACCAAACCATAATACACAATCCCAAGAATGAAATTCGGAACGAGAAATATGCGTGCATGAGGATGAACGATCACCCGCTGACAATCCTTCTCATCAAGGGTACAAAAGGCGGGAACGAACCCTCCCTCTGGCCTGATTTTACCGTAATACACAAGAGTAAAGTACAAGGAAATGTACAAACCGGAAAGTGCAAGGAGAAGAAGAACCGTATTCATATTTCGAATGGCTGTTGTAAGGACAATACCAAGATACCAAGCCGCTCCCTGCTTTCCAACAATCTTGCATCTCTATATGATGCTGGGTATATTTTCCAGCAAGAATGTAGCGGCCGCTCACTTTTGAATACCATCTCATGACGTTCTCATCACCTCTCATTCCCGGCATCCTCCTGAAGCGCTACCGCAGATTCCTTGTTGATGTCCGCCTTGAAGATAGTTCCATAGTAACCGCCCACTGTCCCAACTCCGGCAGCATGGTCGGATGTTGCGAGCCGGGCAGAAAAGTGCTGCTCCTCAAAAGCTCCACACCGAACCGCAAGAATGCTCTGAACTGGGAGCTTATTGAAATGAACGGCACATGGGTAAGCATCAATCCGCTTGTGGGACAGAAAATTGCCCTTGAAGCCGTTGAACAGGGAACGATTCCTTCCCTCAAGGAATATGGGGAACCCCAGCGCGATGCAATCTACGGCATGCATACACAGGTGGATGTGCTTCTGCATGGTATGGAACGCAACGCGGCCGTGAATATCTTCACCGTCACCTGGGCGGAAAATAACGTCGCCCTCTTTCCCGATGTTGTCAATCCCAAAGCCGAGAAGAAAATCCTCCGCCTTGCGGAGATTGCAACACAGGGCCATCAAGCAACGGCGTTGTTTTTTGTCCAGCGCGGGGATTGCACCATCTTCCGGCCTGCGGAACATATTCAAAAGAGCTTCCTGAAAGCGATGCTCACGGCTCAACAAGCCGGCGTCGAGATCCTGATCTACCGCGCTGTGGTGACCACCGGTTCTGTTGAACTCGGCACTTCAATTCCCTGTTCATTAGCATAAAGCCTATGCATGAGAACACCTTCTGAAGAATTACGGGAAGTGTTGAAGGATATTATCGAGGGGAGAATCGTCAAGCGTGCAAAACATGACCTCACATGGGAAACTCGTGATGTTTCGATTCAATTTATTGATGTGCTGGCAAGTGAAGGGTATGTCCCTGCCATCGTCAAGGGTATTGGTATCCAACCCGGGGAGCGTGTCCCGGCGTTCTACATTGACGGTACCACGGCATATTTCGGATGGGTGTTTTGGGAGAAGTTTTCGCAACTGAGACTACGCAAATTGTTCGGGTCTATCGTGCGTAACGCCAAAGGCGACTGGGCAGTACAAATACCGGAACAACGCAACACCGTCATTTATGCAAACATCAACCTGAAGTCGGAGATGGATATAGAAAGCCCTTCCGGATTTTGAAGATGCCCGAACTCCCCGACCTGCTGTACATCAAACACTCTCTTCAGAAAACAATTGCCAACAGGAGAATCACATCGGTAACCGTGAAGCAACCCGTGATACTTCGTGTTGCGGTTCCCGAATCGCTTGATGAAACAGTCTGCGACAGGAGCATTGAAGCGATACACACCCACGGGCCCTTCTTGCGGTTTCAGCTTTCGGGAGAGTACGACCTTATTATCAATCTTATGCTTGCGGGAAAGCTCCAGCATCAACACCGCAGCGAAAAAACCGGAGGGCATCTGTGTTGCGCCTTTCTTCTTGATGACGGATCGCAATTGAACCTGTGTGACGACCAATTGATGGCTAAACTCTATCTTGTCAAGGCCGGCGAGTATTCGGCTATTCCAGGGTATTCAACGCAAGGGATTGACATTCTCTCCCCTGATTTCACGCTTGACCTGTTTCGGAAGCTTGCTGCTCAACACAAGCGCAAGCAGGTTCGCGTTTTTATCAATGACCATACGATCCTGAGTTCCATCGGCAATGCCTATGCGGACGAAATTCTCTTTGATGCCCACATTCACCCGAAGACTTTTCTTGGCAAGCTTTCCCCGGATGAGCTGCAGAAACTTCACTCCAGCATTCTCTCGGTGATGGCATGGGGAATCACAAACGTCCGGGAAGCGGGAAAGCCGATTCAAATAAAAGTACGTGAGCACATGAAAGTGAGAAACCGGCACGGGAAACCGTGTCCGCAATGCGGCACAACCATACGGCGCGAGGGGGTGCGGGGACACGATGTATTCTTCTGCCCAACGTGCCAGCCTGTATCAAGAAAGTTGTTTATCAATTGGATAAAACACTAACCGGATACTTTGTGGAGGAATACCATGCGTTCTCTTCGTGACACGTTGATCGCTCTACCCTTGTTCTGTTTTTCTCTTCTCGGACAAAGTACATTTGCGCCGACACCCGAGGCAGCACAAGTGCTGAATACCGTGACATCACAATCATTGATGGCACACATACGTTTTCTCTCTGACGACCTCCTTGAAGGCAGGGCGCCGGGAACTCGAGGCGACAAGCTCGCACAAACATACATTGCAACACAAATGCAGCTCATGGGATTGCAACCCGGCGGCGAGAATGGAACGTATTTTCAGCGCGTTCCGATTGTGGCAATCAAAACCGATAAGTCCGCGAAACTGGCTATCGCCGGCAAAGGCAAAGCTCTTCAGCTCAACTTCGGGGCTGATTTCATAGCGTTCCCCGGAAATCAGGAAACCGAAATACCTGTCAACGACGCTGAAATTGTTTTTGTGGGTTATGGAATCGTCGCCCCGGAACAGAATTGGGATGACTACAAGAATATTGATGTCACAGGAAAAATTCTGCTGATGATGAACAACGACCCGGCAACGGAAGACCAACAATTCTTTGGCGGCAAAGCTCGCACGTATTATGGAAGATGGACCTACAAATACGAAATCGCCGCACTGAAGGGTGCTGCGGGAGCAATCGTCATCCACACAACAGAATCGGCAGGATACGGCTGGAATGTTGTGGAGGCATCATGGAGCGGCGAGCGTTTTGAGCTGGCACACAAAGCGGGCGTCCCGCGCCTCCTGTTCAAATCGTGGACTTCTCTTGATGCAACCAAAAGGATTTTTGAGCTTGCGGGCAAGGACTACGCAAAGCTGGTGGAGTCGGCACAGAAAAAATCATTCAAGCCGGTTCCGCTCGGAGTAATGCTTTCGACAGTACTGAAAGCTGCAAAACGGAACGTTGAAACAGCAAATGTTATTGGTGTTCTACCGGGCTCCGATCCCGTGCTGCGTGATGAAGCCGTTATTTTCACAGGCCACCACGATCACTTCGGTATCGGCAAACCGGTGGATGGCGACTCCATTTACAATGGCGCCCTGGATAACGCAACGGGTGTGAGCGCTATTCTCAATCTTGGACAGATGTTTTCCTCCCTTACGAATGCGCCGCGACGTTCAATGGTTTTTGCCACTGTGGCTGCCGAGGAATTCGGTTTGATCGGATCACAATACTATGCGGAAAATCCCACGTTCACGGCGGCAAAACTCGCCGCCAACATCAATGTGGACGGCATCAACATTTTTGGGAAGACCAAAGATATCATTATGGTCGGCCTTGGAAAATCCTCCATTGATGGAATTCTCAAATCCGTTGCAAGCTGGCAGGGGCGTGAAGTAAAACCGGATCAATTCCCGGAACAGGGATCCTTCTATCGTTCCGATCAATTCAATTTTGCAAAAATCGGCGTCCCGTGCATGTATCTCGATGCCGGCATTGATTACATCGGTAAGCCCGCGGATTTTGGAAAGAAGAAGGTTGCGGAGTTTATTGACAAGAACTATCACCAGCCAAGCGATGAGATCGGGCCTGAATGGGAATTGAGCGGTGCAGTTGAAGACATACAGCTAAATTTTCTTGTCGCAACAGCAATAGCAAACGGCGACAACATGCCGGCATGGAATAAAGGGGATGAATTCGAGGGTATCCGGCTCAAGTCCTTGATGGATAAATAAGATTTGGAAATCAAACACCAGGGCGCCGTTACCCAATCTCCGCTTCTCACACCCCGCCATCAGGAGATGGGAACGACACCCTGGCCTCTCTCACGTCGGCACCAATCTCCTGCCGGCGCGTCGGGTTCAGGCGTTATCCCGGTCTTTGTCCAACAATCTGTGACCGGAGCGGTGCAAGAATCGCAAGTAATTCACTCTTTTCAGTCGCAGGGACACTGTATGCATCGAGTGCTTTGACAAGATCACTGACAAGGGCATCAAATTCAGCATCGGAAATATTCATACTCTGATGAGCCTGGGGCATGCTCAATCCCATATAGTTGCATGGGCCACCGGTGGCTGCACAGACTTGAGTAATCAGCATGTTTCTCAATCTGGCGACACGTTGACCTGTTGTATCAGCAAGAGCGCCGGCAAATTTGTCCGCAATAACCGTATCGGCGACTACAAAGGTCAGGAATGTATCAATAACAGCCGTAATGGCAGAGGCTCCGCCCAACCTTGAATACAACGATGGCGGCTGCAGAGGCGGCGTATCTTCGTCTTTCTTGCAAGCGGAAATGGTAATAGCGACCGCCAGAATGGCAAAGCCGAGACGCAACAGCAATTTCCTTGAATTCATTGACCCTCCCAAGTGGTTGTATTGAAGCGAGAACAGAACTGTGAGGGATATACGAGGCGGGCGTGGATTTGGATTTTTAATGATTGCCGATTTATTGTATTTTTGTTATGTATTTTAGTAACAACACCACCACATCTTCAAGGTATTGTATGACCTCAACCCGTTTTGGATTCTTCATTCTACTCGCGTATTCAACCATGTGTCTTGCACAGGACAAGGTGAGGGATCAGATTTTCTTTGAAACTGACCAGTTGATGACCGAGGCCCGGCAAAAGAAAGTGGAACTATACGCACCCAAGAACTTCGCCCGCGCTCTTGAAGCATATCAGGATGCCCAGGAAGCGTACCGCAAGGGAAAGAACCTCGAAGATATCAGGGAACAGTTGCGCGCCACGGCAAACTACTTGCAACAGGCATCAGATGCAATGAAGCTTGGTGAGGTAACGTTTGTAAGTGCCGTGGCGGCACGTAACGATGGGATAAGCGCAGATGCGTCCCGTTACGCACCGGAACTCTGGCGAAAAGCTGAAGCGCAATTCAAAGCTGCAGCGGAAGAACTGGAAGATGGCGATGTTCAGGATGCAAGAAAAGAAGGAGCATTGGCGGAATCCCTTTACCGGAACGCCGAGCTTGAGGCGATCAAAACCAATTTCCTCGCACCAGCACGGGAACTGCTTCAGCAGGCCGAAGCACTTGATGCCAGGGAAAACGCTCCGAAAACCTTTGCAAAGGCGAAGCTGCTTGCAGGGCAGACTGAAGTATTACTGAGACAAAACCGTTACGATACTGATGAGGCACGGCAACTGGCACAACAATCGAAATACGAGGCAGCACATGCAATCTATCTGCACGAGGCCATCCAGCGAATGAAAAAGGCGGATCACACCTTCGAGGATGCGATGCTCGCCGCAGAAGAACCTCTCCGGAATATTGCTGGCTCGATGGATATTGCCGCCTCATTTGATAAAGGTTACGAGCAGACGGCAAAAGCAGTAATCACAGAAATACAAGCCCGTGATGCAAAAGGAAAACAGAACCTCGAAACCATAAAGCAGCAACAACGTGAAATTGACAACCTGAAGCAGCAAGTCGCCTCAATGGAAGGCAGGCTTGGCACACTTACCGATACCGAACAAAAACTCAAGCAAAATCTTGCCACACAGAAAAGCCACGAGGAACTGTTTGCCCAGGTGTCCGCCATGTTCTCTGCAGATGAAGGATCCGTACTACGCGAAGGAAAAAGCATTGTGCTGAGAATGCACGGGCTTATTTTCCCGCCCGCAAAAAGCTCCATTGAACCGGATCAACAGCCGCTCATGGCAAAAATTGCCGCAGCTATTGGAAAATACCCAAACTGTCAGTTAGTTGTGGAGGGACATACGGATTCGCAAGGGAGCGATGGCGCAAACATGGCGCTCTCGGAGGAGCGTGCTACAGTTGTTGCGGAATATCTCAAATCCCTGCTTGGCGGAAAGCCCTCCATTACCTCCTTCGGTTACGGGGAAACGAAACCGGTGGCAAGCAATGAAACGGCCGATGGAAGGACAAAGAACCGCCGCATGGACATTACCATCGTCCCCGAATGGGCAATAGTCGGGAAGTAACAGACATCTGTCTATCACTACAGCTTGCACTAAACCTTTCTTTCCCATCTTTAGTAAGAAGGCACGTCACATGATCCACACAATTCAGGATTTTGAAAACATCTGGTCACAGGAGATCGAAGCAACACAAAAGATACTCAAACACCTCACGGATAGATCCCTGTCGCAATCCATCACTCCGCAGAACAGGACGCTGGGCAGGCTCGCATGGCACATCGTCGTGACCATACCGGAGATGATGTCAAAAACCGGATTGCATCTTGATGGTATCAATGAAGATGCTCCGGTTCCCACATCAGCAAAGGAATTCTTCAGATCGTACAACGCGGTCGCCATCTCGCTTCTCGAACAGATAAAGAAGAACTGGACGGATGCAACGCTTGAGCAGAAAGATGAAATGTACGGACAGATTTGGAAAAGAAGCCAGACACTTACAGCTCTTGTCCATCATCAGATTCACCATCGCGGACAGATGACGGTATTGATGCGCCAAGCAGGGCTCAGCGTACCCGGAATCTACGGCCCAGCCCGTGAGGAATGGGCACAATGGGGAATGCCCGAACCTAGCGTGTAATCACTATATCCCTTTATACCGCGAAAAACCCTACTATTGTACCTTTTTTGCGGAGCCGTAGCCCTAAAAAATACTTCAATACTCTCACCCGATGTTTGCACACATCGAAAGGAATCACTTATGCGAGCTTTCATCGCTTTTGTTTTCTGCTTATGCGTTAGTTCTGCATTTGCACAGGAATCCCCTACACGCCCTGTTCACACATATTCAATTGTCGCCCGTGATACCATCACCGGCGATTTGGGAGTTGCTGTTCAATCACACTGGTTTTCCGTCGGCTCATTGGTGACTTGGGCAGAGGCCGGTGTAGGCGCAGTGGCAACCCAATCATTTGTTGACCCTGCTTATGGCCCACTCGGCCTGGAATTGATGCGTGCGGGCAAAACCGCAAACCAGGCACTCGACGCCCTGCTGGCTTCCGATCCGGGAAAAGACGTCAGGCAGGTGGCGATGATTGATATTCACGGCAATGTAGCCGCACACACGGGAAAGAAATGTATTGAAAGTGCGGGCCACATTGTAGGCGGGAACTATTCCGTACAGGCAAACCTGATGTTGAACGACAAGGTCTGGCCTGCCATGTCAAAGGCTTTCGAAACAACAACGGGAGATCTTGCCGGGAGGATGCTTGCGGCACTGGATGCGGCACAATCTTCAGGCGGCGATATTCGCGGAAAGCAGTCCGCCGCAATTCTGATTGTCAAAGGGAAATCCACGGGCAGACCATGGACCGATCGGATGATGGAATTGCGTGTGGAAGACCATCCTGAACCGCTGAAGGAATTACGGCGTTTGGTTCTGGTGCATAGGGCATATGAACATATGAATCAGGGTGATCTTGCAGTGGAAAAAAACGATATTGACGGCGCGCTGCGTGAATATGGGGCGGCTGAGACTCTCTTTCCCGACAATATGGAGATGAAATTCTGGCACGCAATTTCCCTTGTCAACACGGGAAGGACGGAACAAGCACTCCCTATTTTCCGTGTTGTTTTCACCAATGACATCAACTGGGCAACCTTGCTGCCGCGGCTTCCTGCCTCAGGCGTGTTGAATGCTGACACTCCCACCATCAAAAAAATTCTCAGTATGGCCCCGAAGAAATAACCAACCGACATAATCATTACAAAAAAAAGAAATGTCACAACCCTGTTCAGGTTTTCTACAACTCGATACAAGAGGCTTCGGATTCATCCGATCCAGTGAAGATGGGTTTGCTCCACGGCCATCAGACGTCTTTGTAAACTCGCGGTTCATCAGCCGCTACCGGCTGCGGGAAGGGGCACGCCTCGAAGGCAATGCCGAACAAAAGAAAGGCAAAAGCCAGGAAGTTTCCTCTCTCCATCTGGTGAACGGACTTTCACCCGAAGCATGGAGTACACTTGAGGAGTTCGGCCGGCTCATAGTTGTTTCGCCGGATCAGCGCCTGACCCTTGAACGGAAAGGAAAATCCATGCTCGGGGATACATCGTTGCGTGTGGTTGACCTGTTTTGTCCACTGGGGAAAGGACAACGCTGCCTTATTGTCTCTCCGCCGAAAGCCGGCAAAACAATGCTGATGCAGCATATCGCGCATGCAATTAGCGAGCGTCACGCGGACGTGGATTTGCTTGTACTCCTGATTGATGAACGCCCCGAAGAAGTTACCGACATGAAGCGCACGATTAAAGGAGAAGTATTTGCAAGCTCAAGCGATAGTGAACGGGCTGAACACGTGCGACTTGCCCAGTTTGTTCTGGAGTATGCAAAGCGCAAAGTGGAAACCGGCCGGGACGTGGTTCTTTTACTCGATTCCCTTACCCGCCTCGGCAGGGCATTCAACCTGCACCAGCGAAGCAGCGGCCGCATCATGAGCGGCGGCGTTGATGCGCGTGCCCTCGAGATTCCCAAGCGTATCTTCGGCGCGGCGCGGAATATTGAGAGCGGCGGATCTCTTACAATCGTGGCAACCGTACTCGTGGATACGGAGTCCAGAATGGACGAACTGATTTTTCAGGAATTCAAAGGCACGGGCAATATGGAGCTTGTACTTAACCGCGACCTGGCAAATGAACGCATCTTCCCAGCCATTGATATCGGGCTCTCCGGAACGAGACGTGAAGAACTCTTGTTCGACAATGAGGTTGCACACCACCAGGCACTTCGCCGTTCAGTAGCCAGAATGTCGCCTCGGGATGCCATGCTGGCAATTCAAAAGCTCATGCAGCAGTATCCGACGAACGAACAGCTTCTGCAGAAATTCTGAGTATCACGAAACAATACCTTCAGGTAAACGGCGATAGCGGCTTGCAGCAATCCATAGCATCACCTATCTTGTCAACACATACCATACCCTTCGTCTCATTTCCAGGATCAACAAAATCCATGCATATCACATGCTTTGCAATCGGGCTGGTTACTATTCTTCTCTGCATTCCCTCCTGCAAGCCCGGACACTCGGATGTTGCAGAGCGCATTGACAGCCTTCGGGTTCAGACGGAGGCATTCATAAAAACTCAAAGCCTCAACGACTACCGAACCTGGGTGTTCGGCGAGCCATCCAACCAAGATTCGCTCTACAAGGCAAACACA
>CAZWIN010000048.1:5562-12456 GCA_964633855.1 uncultured Chitinophagales bacterium | reverse complement strand
CAACCGGCTTTGGTGAAGTGATGATGATCGAAAACAGTGCAAGGCTGTCCGCCGGCCGGAGCTGTTCTGTAATTCCGTCGGGATAAATTCTTGCCAGATAGTCCGGGTAAACAATCGTCTTGACGGCGGTTGAGCGTTGCAACTCCTTACCGTCAACAACAAGCCGGTAATCATCCAGAAATTCATGTCCGAACACGTTGAACCCCATCCAGCTGCTGGTGTTTTCGCTGTTGGTTTCTCCGTAGAAGAAGCCGGACTCCTTGTTCGTAAAGGCAAACTCACGGGATTGTCCGGTTACCTCAATAGAGAGGGAATCGAGGGAAGTTTGGGCGCAAGCAAATGTTGAAATGAGAAGAAGGAGGGTGGAGAGAAGGGAACGGCTCATTTCTTTCCCCAGAAGTATTCAAGTATGTCATCAAGCCTGGCGCGCCAGTTTACCCAGTTGTGCCCTTCCGGATATTCACCATATTTCAAATCGTAGCCTTTGCTCTGAAGTATCGCCTTCATTGCCCTTGCGTGTTCCTGGGCATCACGTATTGTTCCTGTATCAAGATAAAACCTGATATTCTTTTTCGGTCCGGTTTCTATCAAGCTGAGAATTGCACTGTCTTTCCACCAGTATGCAGGTGATTGCGCTGCCGAAAGCCCGAACACTTCCGGATGTTGATACGCGGTATATGTGGAGATCAGTGCCCCCAGAGATGCCCCCATGATGGCTGTTTCTGCCGGTGAAGGTTTGACGCGATAGGTCTTTAATATTCTCGCCCGCACTTCCTTGATAAGGAAATTCACAAAGGAATCGCTCATTGCGTAGTCGAGCATCCTCATGCTGGTTGCGGAATTCCGTATATCAGTTCTGGGGTCAATGAAAATAGCGATTACCGGTTGGATGCGTCCATCGGCGATGAGATTATCAAGGACATTGTTCATCAAGGCAAGTGAGAGATATTCGCCGCCATCGGTGACGTAGATGGAAGGATAGCGTGTCCTGGATTTGCGGTAGCCCGGCGGAAGATACACGAAACCATAGTGCGTTCTTCCGAGGAAGCGGCTTCTGAATTGCAGTGTATCAATTCTCCCGTGAGGAATATCCTTCCTGTAAAGAATTTCCTGAGGCGGTTTGTACTGCGGCATCCAGATTTCAGAGTTCGCTCCGTAGCCGCCGATGGCCTGTTGCTTGTTCAGCGGATCGAGTATCCAGGCTGAATCCACAATGAGTTTGTATTCAAACCTTGCAGCAACATCAATAGTCCCTGCGAGATGAAACAGGTTTGTTCCTTCAATGCGGCTCATCGAATCCCCGGAAGGATTCCATCCGTTCAGGTCGCTTGCAACAGATACACGTGTGGCATTACCGGAATAAAGGAAGTGCACTACGGAATCTTCAATCACTGTGTGTCCGGAAGAGAGTACGTTCCTGATGTATTCGTCAACCAGGGTCTGTTTTGCAGCAGGGCTTGCAGTGGAGGCGACTCTGGCGAGAAAATCAGTAAAGCGTTCGCCGGTCGGGCTTGCTGCCTCTTGCCGGTTATTCTGCGCGTACGTAGATGCAGATGCCGTTAACAATGACGCGACACTCAGATATTTGAAGGTCGCGGAAAGCGTCATCCTGTTTGGTTTGTGGCGTTGCATTGCGGTGCGCAATCGTCTCAATAAATGCATATGTCTGCCTGTTTGTGTGAAGGGAATATACAAACAGGCATCTGTGTTTTCAATGCAAATGATTGATTTTTGAGGGCTTCCGTGTTATCTTGAACACGGTAAGGCGAAAGTTCTCAGCCGAAGAGGATAGGGAAGAGGATGTAGGCGGTGCTCATGCCGGAAATCACCAGGCAACACATGGAGCCCACTGCCCAAAAAAACATCTTCAGGTCGCCATCTTTTAATGGTGCGGCTCTTAACGCCTGCCGGAAACACCAGAGAGAGCAGGCAAATGTAACGAGAGCCACAGTACCGAAGATGATAAGGAGTATGAAGTCGGGAATAGGCATCTGACTACCGGCTTACTATACGAAATTCAACCCACAAAAGTCTGTCCATTTGGAACCCATCATGCGCTTGTCCCGCTTCCTGTTGTTGGCTGTACCCGTAGCTGTTTTCCTGTCGTGTTCAACTCCTCCACCCGATCCAAGAGTAAAAGACATTGACGAGCGACTTTCACGGCTTGTGCAGGTGCCGATGGCATTTGATGCCAGCGGTATGCCCGCACAACAGAAGGAACTACTCAAAGCGTTGGTACAGGCTGCTGAGTTGTTGCACACTGCGTACCTCCATCAGGCGTATTCTCCGGGCATTGCTTTGCGCGACAGTCTTGCCAGGTTGGGTGATGAAACCTCCAAGAAACTTTACAGGCTGGTCGTGCGGAACGGCGGGCCGTTCGACAAGATGGAGGATTTCAAGAACTTCTTTGGCACGTTTGAGAAATTGCCCGGAGCAGGATATTTTCCCGCCGACCTGACGAAGGAGGAGTTTGAGCGCTACGTTGCCGCGCACCCATCAACAGCTGATGCACTCATGAGCCCGTACACTGTGATCAGAAGAAGCGGCGATTCCCTAGTTGCGGTTCCGTACCACGAAGAGTATGCAGAATGGATCAGGCCCGCTTCCGATCTGCTGATGAAAGCCAGCACATTGACAGACAATGCATCGCTCAGCAAGTTTCTTGCCAGCCGGTCGAAAGCTTTGATGACAGATGATTATTACGAGAGTGACTGTGATTGGATTGACCTCAAGGATCATGATGTTGACCTGGTGTTCGGGCCGTATGAAGTGTATGAAGACGGACTGATGAACATCAAAGCGTCGTATGAGGCAACCATAGGCGTGCGTGACAAGGAGGAGAGTGCCAAGCTTGATGCGTACACGAGCCACCTGGATGAGCTGGAGCAGAACCTGCCTCATGATGCAAAATACAAACGCTCGATTAAAGGCCTCGCTTCTCCAATGGTGATCGTTACTGATATCATCCGGGCGGGCGATATTGCCACCGGCTACCAGCCGGTTGCCGCAAACTTGCCCAACGATCCGAAAGTCCAGACCACGAAAGGGACGAAGAAAACCTTCTGGAAGAACATGATGAAGGCACGGGTTGAAAAAATTATCGAACCTGTCGGCCGCGAGGTAATCGCTTCAGACCAGATCGAGTTCATCACCCCCCAGGGTGTGTTCAATGTTGTGCTCATGCATGAGTTATGCCATGCGCTCGGCCCGCAGTATGTCCATGGTTCAAATGACAAGGTGCCTGTTAACCAGGGTTTGAAGGAGCTGTATTCCGCGATCGAAGAGGGAAAAGCTGACGTGGCAGGGCTTCACTCTATCAAGTACTTTATTGATCATGGAATTATGCCAAAGGAGATGGAACGTGTGCATTATGTTTCTTATCTGGCATCCCTGTTCCGCACCATCCGTTTCGGAACGAGTGAAGCACATGGCAAGGCGGCAATTACAGAATTGAATTTTCTTTGGGACAGGCAGGGAATCCGGCAGGATCCGGTGACCCAAAAATGGTCTGTGAATTTCGAGAAGATTAGCCCGGCGATTTCAGAGCTGGCAAAGATCCTCCTCGAGTTTGAGGCTGCCGGGGATTATCAGGGAGCGGAAAGCTTCTTTAGAAAATGGAGTTCAACGCCGCCGGAAATATCCTCGTCGCTCTCGAATCTTACTCACGTACCGGTTGATGTCGAACCGGTATACTCAATTCGCTGGGAGTAATCTGCAATGGGCACTGCTGATACAAAGGGTGTGTTAATTGCAGAAGACCAGACAGAGATCAGGGAGCTTCTGACAATCATCTTCCAGATGGAAGGTTTTACCGTATTCCAGGGAGAGGATGGCCAGGCGGCGCTTGAATTGCTTGAACAACACAAGGAAGAGATTCTTCTTCTTGTCACTGATCTCGGCCTTCCCAGGCTTGGCGGTGTGGAGCTTATTGAACGCGCGAAACTGCTGAAACCTTCGCTCAAGATCGTGGGTACAAGCGGCTACGGAAGAGTGAATGTACGCGAGGAAGTCCTCGCCGCGGGAGGCGACGAGTTCTTCCCGAAACCTTTTGTGGCGACAGAACTGGTACAAAGGGCAAAGTCAATGCTTGGCATGGGATGATTGCTTCTTTGTCAATCACTGAAATGGAATATGACAATGAAAACGGCGACTGAATATCTCTGGTTCAACACCAAAACACATCGTGAATATATCAACATCACCGGCCAGGTTGAGGATGTAGTCAAGAAAAGCGGCGTCAAGGAAGGCATGGTGCTGGTTTCCGCAATGCACATTACAGCGGGAGTGTACGTCAACGACGCCGAAGACGGCCTGATACAGGATATTGATGAGTGGCTGGAACGGCTTGCTCCATACAATCAGCACTACAGACATCACAGAACCGGCGAAACGAATGGGGACTCGCACTTGAAGAGCCTCGTTGTGCATCATGAAGTGATTGTACCAATTACCGATGGCAAGCTGGATTTCGGACCATGGCAACAAATCTACTATGCCGAGTTTGATGGCCAAAGAAGGAAGCGTGTCATAGTAAAAGTCATCGGAGAATAGAGGATGAATATGAAGAGGTTGTTGTTTGTTCTCGCATTTCTTTCCCGGTTGCAGTTTTTGTCGCAAGAGATGCAGGCCGAGGAGCAGCTGCGTATAACTGTTGACTACGCCCGGTTCAGGGGAGAAGACTCGAATATGTACGTCGAGTTCTATTACTCGATACCTGCGGGATCACTTGTGTATGTCTCGGATTCAGCAGGTATGAAAGCTATTGCTGAAGTGACATTGAGGATCCATAGCGGAGATTCAGCGATAAGTGCCAGCCGTTGGCTCGTTCCCCATAGTGTGCGCGATTCCTCGCGTTTGTCTTTGGGAATGAACCTGGTTGGCCTTTCCTCGGTCATGCTTCCTCCGGGTAACTACAGGATAACGCTGGCTGTAAAAGACCGGAACAACGAAACACGGCGTGACAGTGTTACATTCAGGCTTCCGGTTACCCCGTTGGAAAGACAGAAACTCGCTTTGAGCGATATCGAGTTGGCGACCAGCATCAGGCAGGGATCGCAGGGGTCACAATTTTTCAAGAATACGCTTGAAGTAGTGCCGAATGTTGAGGGGGTGTTTGGTGAAACACAAAAGTGTTTTGTCTATGCAGAAGCGTATAACATTCTTGTTTCCGGCGATACAGGCAATTATTTTCTGAAGACAGTGGTGTATGACGGGCTTGGCAGGGAAATCATCTCGCGTGAGAAGCCAAAAAAACGCACGGGGGAATCCAGTGTTATCGTTGATCAGGTTGCAACGGATGATCTCCGGACCGGTACGTATACCCTGATGCTTTCGCTCCATGATGCATCCGGGAAGCCGGTGAGTTCATCGGGGAAGAAGTTTTTTGTCTATAATAAAACACTCGGCATTGATTCTTCCATGCTTTCTCTCAAACCCTTTGTCCCGGCGCAGGAATTTGCCGGTATGAGTGAAGATGACCTGAACCGTGAATTCCAATGGGCAAAGTACGAAGCCAATAATATTGAGAAGGACCAGTTTGCTGCTCTGTCAGGTATCGACTCAAAAAAGAAATTCCTGCAGGAATTTTGGGGACGGCGCGAACCGGGAAAGCGCATGGAGTATCTCGACCGTGTCCGGTACACGAACAATAATTTCCGCCATCTCGGCATGGAGGGGTATCGTACCGACAGAGGCCGTGTGTATATTACCTATGGGCCGCCGGATGATTACGACAGGCATCCCAATGAATCCGATGCGCACCCGTATGAGGTATGGAATTACAACGGCATTCAGGGCGGTGTGATATTTGTCTTCGAATTGCGCCAGTCCGGTGGAGACTACGAGCTCGTTCATTCGACGCATCGCAACGAGCTCCATGACCCGGGCTGGTCACAGTACTCTCCCAGATAATTTCCCATGCGCGATTATATCGAGTACCTCGCGTTCAGATTTGTAAGCGCTGTCGCAAGCCGTCTCTCCTTCCCGTCGGTACACAGATTTGGCTCCCTTCTCGGATCGCTGGTGTTTGACCTCACCGGGATCCGGAAGAACGTGACTCTGGAGAATATTCGTAATTCGCTGCCTGAACTCGCACCGGAAGAAGTCACGAACATTGCACGCGGAGCCTACCGGAACTATGGCATTTCCGTCTGTGAAATGTTGTGGGCAACCAATAAGTCTGCAGATGCACTGAAAAGCGTTGTACATCCCCTCAACCGGGAAGTTTTTGACGCGGCGCATGCGATGAAGAAAGGGGTGATACTTCTTTCGGCCCATTTCGGTGGTTGGGAGATGATGCTGCTGGGATTGCCGCTTCAACTTGGAGTACCAGCGCTTGGTGTCGCTCAGGAACAACGGAATGCGTTGGTTGATGCTTTGGTGACACGCGGCCGTTCGAGATTCGGCAACAGAATTGTGTACATGGAAAAGTCCGTACGTGAAGTTATCAAAACGCTTCATGCCGGCGGCGCAGTGGTAATTTTGGGAGATCAAAGTGCGCCAAAGGAGTCAGTCTTTGTGGATTTTTTTGGAAGGCCGGCAGCGACGCACAGAGGCACCGCTGTGTTCAGCTTGAAAACAGGCGCACCGATTGTGTTGGTGCTGCATATTCGCCGGCCCGATGGCAGGTATAATGCTCAGTTTGAGTTGGTGGATCAAACCGGGCTGACGGGGTACAGTGAAGAGAATGTTGTTGAACTTACCAGACGCCATACGGCTCTTCTTGAGAAACATATTCGCCTTCATCTTGATCACTGGCTCTGGATGCACAAACGTTGGAAGCATACCGAGTACTACCAGTCGTTACAGGTCACCGGTACAGAGAAGGGCATCGCCTGATGTCTGTGCCCGGAAGGATTCTGATCTTTCATACCGCATTTATTGGCGATATTGTGC
>CAZWIN010000048.1:0-5552 GCA_964633855.1 uncultured Chitinophagales bacterium | reverse complement strand
CTTGCACTTCCTGTGGCGCAGGCTCTTCGTTCTCACTTTCCGGAGAGCCACATTGCGATAGTGACAATTCCCGCGGTTTCAAACCTCTTGGAAAACCATCCGGCTATCAACGAGCGAATTCAGTTTGATAAGAAGGGAATTGATGGCGGCCTCACGGGAATCATGAACCTTGCCGGCCGGTTACGGAAGGGAATGTATGATGTTGCCATCGTACCGCACCGATCCTTCAGAAGCGCAATGGTGACCCGCCTTGCGGGAATTCCCCGCCGCATAGGATTTTCAAAGAGCTCAGGGAGTTTCCTTTTCACGGAGATTATAAGATATCGGGAACAGGTGCATGAAATCTCCCGTAACCTCTCCCTGCTCGAACCGCTGGGAGTATTTACAGACTCGCTTGCCTTGCCCGACCTCTATCCGTCCGGCACGGATAGGGAAGTTGTTGCGGGACTCCTTCAGCAATTGCAGCACACAGAATCTCTTGTTGCTGTCGCCCCCGGTTCTGTGTGGTACACAAAACGCTGGCTCAAAGAGCGCTTTGTTGAACTGGTTCAATTGCTGTCCGGTGCCGGATTCTCGGTTGCTCTCATAGGCGGTAAGGGTGACGGACTGCTGTGTCAGGAAATTGCCGACACCTCAGGTGTGAAAGACGTACTGAATGCGGCGGGAAGGCTCACGCTCCTCCAATCAACAGAGTTGATCCGGCGGTGCAAAGTCATGATCTCAAATGACAGCGCACCAATGCACCTCGCCGTTGCTATGCGCACTCCGGTTGTTGCCATCTTCGGGGCGACAGTTCCGGAGTTCGGTTTTGCACCTGCCGGCGTACACGACGAGGTAATGCAAACGCACGGACTTGCCTGCCGTCCCTGCGGAATACACGGCGGGAATTCGTGCCCCATCAGGACATTTGATTGTATGAAGAACATCACTGCCGGACAGGTCTTTGCCCGTGTTAAAGCCCTGATCGAAACAACATCATCTCATCGTATTCCCAATTCAAAACCATGAATATCCTCATGCGGACTCTCCTCATCCTTGTTCTGTTCCCGTTTATTGTCCTTGCACAACAGTCCGTCGGACTTCACCAGGCATTTCTCGATCTGAAGCATGATGGTGTACTGATGAACCTTTCCGCACATCCGGATGACGAGGATGGTGCTTCGCTGGCATTGTACCGCATGAAGTATGGTGTGAAGACGTATTCTGTCTTCTTTACGAGGGGAGAAGGAGGACAAAATGAAACAGGGCCTGAGCTTTATGAGGAACTTGGGGTATTACGAACTGCTGAAACGGAAGCAGCGGCACGTATACAGGGAACAGAAGCTCATTTCCTGAACTTCAAGGACTTTGGTTATTCAAAGACGGCAACAGAGACATTTCGTAGATGGGGAGGTAAAACCGAAGTATTGCGCCGGCTTGTCTATACTATCCGAAAACTCAAGCCTGATATCCTCTTCACCAATCACAACAGTATTGACGGCCACGGCCACCATCAAGCTGTCGCAATTACGGCTCTTGAGGCATTTGATGCTGCTGCTGATTCAGCATACTTTCCGGAACAGCTTCGTGAGCCGGGAGTTACTCTATGGCAGCCGCGTAAGCTTTTCTTCAGGCTGTTTTCGCGAAATGAACAGGCTCCCGATGTATCCAATAACGTGCAGGAGTTCGATTCAGTACGCGGGGCATCGTACTTTGATGTTGCCGTTACAGCTTTGCAGATGCACAAGACGCAGGGACTGGACAAGGCGGATCTCAGGCGTTTCACGCGCGGGCTGAGTATGTGGAAGCTTATCCGTTCAAACAGCCAGTACGGGCGCGATACAACGGATTTCTTCTCCGGCGTCCGGTTGCTTCAGGATTCGCGCGTTGCGGTTGTCCGTACACGTCAGGCAGTTTCCAGCCTTTTGGAATCAGGCAATCAAGAAATGCTGCTCGCCTCGATTGATTCGATCCAGGGAAGCATCATTCGATCGCTTGACACGGAAATGCCCTCGCCGCTTGAGCGTCGTCTGCTGCTTCAGTGGAATGAACGGCTCGGCGATCTGGCTGCAGCACTTTGCGGGATAAAGGTCAATTGTATGCTTGAAGACAGTATGCTTGTTCCGGGACAGAAGGTAAACATGAAGTTGCAGGCTGTCTCCTCCGAACATAACGTATCGAATGTACGATTTGTCCTGGATGGTTCACTCACCGACTGGAAACTCATAGGACAGCCGACTGACGTTAAGCTCAGTCGGAACCGGTACGAGGAAACCCGTGCGCTGAGTGTGGGGAACCAGCCTCATCTCACTATCCCGAAAACAACCGGTAACTATAATCCTCTTGAATGGAAGAGTACGTTCTCTGTAGAAGCCCACATACAGCTTTCTTCGGGCGCGGCGATAAGGATGTATTCGCGGGTCCGCTATGACATTGCTCCTCCACATGTTCTCAGTGTGAAGCCATCAGTTGTACGTATGGCTACTGAAGAAAGGGCCTTCTCTTATACGGTCGAAAATCACTTTCCGCACAAGAGTGCAGGGAGAATACATATCGTTGCGCCACCGGGCTGGTTAACAAATAGCGCAGAATTTGTGATCCCTTCTGAAGATTTGTCCGCAACAGGCAGTATCTCTGTCCATCCGCCGGTGAATGTTATGCCCGGGTCGTATGTGTTGCACTTTTCATCGGAGTTCGCGTCGGACTCTGCAGTCGTCAGGGTCTTTGATGTGCATGTACCTTCGGGCATCAGCATCGGCATTATCAAAAGTTATGACAATACTCTGGAGATGGCATGCAGTGAGCTTGGAGTTCAGTACAAACTTCTCGACGAGAAAGACCTCGAAGGGGCGAACCTTCAATCATGGGCTTCCATTGTAGTGGATATCAGGTCGTATCTTGTTCGTGAAGATCTTAAACAATTCAATATGCGGCTGTTGGAGTATGTGAAGAATGGTGGAAATCTCAGGAATGGAAGCCCGAGTTTGCGCCGTATCCGTTCCAGGTGACTCGTCAAAGAGTTTCTGTTGAGGAAGCGCCGGTGCGTGTGCTTGAACCACGCCATCCATTATTCACATCGCCGAACACAATCAACGCCGGGGATTGGGCAGGATGGATTCAGGAGCGTGGTGTGTATTTTCCTGGTAGTGTGTCACAGGAATATACCCGGCTTCTTTCGTCAAATGATCCGGACGAACCCGAGCTTGATACAGGGTATCTCTGTGCGAACTATGGCAGGGGTTCATACATCTATACTTCATATGTGTGGTACCGGCAACTCAAAGAGATGCATTCCGGAGCGTTCCGTTGTTTTGCAAACATGATTTCTTATCCGAAGTACAGGCAATGATACGTCGGCTACTCTCCCTCGTGTTCGTTGTCACCTGCTTGTCGTGCGCTCCTCAAAGGAAAACCGTGGTCGTGTATTCCCCGCATGGTAAGGAGATGCTCTCGGCATTTGAGAAGATGTACGAGTCTGCCCATCCCGACATTGATGTTCAATGGCTCGATATGGGCTCACAGGATGCATACGACCGCATACGTACGGAACGCCGGAATCCTCAGGCTGATGTGTGGTGGGGAGCGCCGTCATCCATTTTCATGAAAGCGGAAGCGGAGAGCCTTCTCGCGAGATATGTTCCTACATGGGATGGTGTTGTGCCTGCATCATCAAAGAGTACCGGCGGTTATTGGTATGGCACGTTTATCACTCCTGAAGTTATCATGTATAACAATCGCGTGATCATGCCGGCGGATGCTCCCCGTGATTGGGATGACCTGCTTGACCCGAAGTGGAAGGGAAAGATCGTTATCCGATATCCACTGGCTTCAGGTACGATGCGGATTATCTTCTCAGCGTTGATTCAAAGGCAGGTTGAAAAAACCGGCAATAAGGAGGCAGGATTTCATTGGCTGCAGCAGCTTGATGCCAACACCAGGGCATACACCGCTGACCCTACGCAACTGTATCTGAAAATTGCGAGGGAAGAGGGGTTGATTTCCCTCTGGAATCTTCCTGATGTGATAATGCAAACAGAAACAAACGGATATCCATTTGGATATGTTATTCCCCAAAGCGGTACCCCGTTGATCACTGATTGTATTGCCATTGTGAGGAACGCGAAGCACCTTGATGATGCTGTTTCTTTTTATGAGTTTGTTACCAGCCGGGATGCGCTGCTCAAGCAAGCGAAAGAGTTTTACCGGATTCCTGCGCGGCGGGACTTTCAGCGAGAAGAGCTACCCTCATGGCTGACCTCCATTGACATCCGGCCAATGGAGGTGAACTGGCAGATGCTCGAATCCCAGGAGAAAGAGTGGATGAAGTACTGGGACGAACAAATCAAAGGCACCGGCAATCGTCGTACATCTGACTGAAAATCTCCAGTGGCCTCGTTAACCCTTCAGAATATCAGCAAGCAGTTTGCCACCACCAACGCTGTTCAGGATGTGAGTCTGAATGTTGAGTCGGGAGAATTCCTTTCCATTCTCGGGCCGAGTGGCTGCGGTAAAACCACGTTGCTCAGGATGATCGCAGGATTCGAACGCCCCTCCTCCGGGAACATCCTGCTCGATGGCAGGGATATCACTCAACAGCCACCGCAAACACGCAATATCGGCATGGTGTTTCAAAACTATGCGCTCTTTCCTCACATGAATGTGTTTGAGAATATCGCGTTTGGCCTTGAAGCAAGAAAAATCCCGGGAAAGGATATCACTGCGCGTGTCGAAAGAGTGGTAGAGGCTGTTCACCTCACGGAGAAAATCCGCGCCGCAGTGCCAACGCTGAGTGGAGGCGAGCAGCAGAGGGTGGCAGTGGCCAGGGCTATTGTGATTGAACCGGCCGTTCTGCTGTTTGATGAACCGTTGAGTAATCTTGACGTCTCTTTGCGATTGAGCACTCGCGAAGAGATACGTGCTCTGCAAAGAAAGATCGGAATTACCACAATCTATGTCACCCACGATCAATCGGAGGCTATGAGCCTTTCCAATCGTATTGCCGTGATGAAGAGTGGAAAGATTGAACAGCTGGATGTTCCAGCCGCTTTGTACGAGTCACCCCGTTCCGGGTTTGTCGCACGGTTTCTGGGTGGTGCAAATATTCTTGAGGGAGAAATCCTTTCCGGAGGCGTCATAAAATTTGGAAACTACACTGCTGCAATACCAGCAGCCGGACTCAGGCCGGGAAGAGTGACTATTGCTATGAAACCGGAAGCGGTGGTAGTGCATCCTAGCGGCGCACTTGAAGGAAGAGTGGAGGATATTGAGTATTTGGGGCTCACGACAAATTATGTGATTGATGTGAGTGAGGTTCGCCTTCGGGGAACGACAATGAGTTCGGTTGATACCCGGCAGATGAAGGTCGGCTCAGTTCAACGTGTGAGTGTTGATTGGGCTAGATGCTCGTTCTTTCAGGATTGATGAGCGTATGAACAAGGCGGTAAAAGGGACAGGTATCGGGCTGCTCGTGTTTCTGTTTGTGGGTTTTGTTTTGTACCCTCTGGCGATGACGATACGGGAGAGCCTGCTGTTCAATGGTATATTCTCTCTGGAACATTATCGAACTCTTTTTG
>CAZWIN010000047.1:0-12508 GCA_964633855.1 uncultured Chitinophagales bacterium | reverse complement strand
ACAGACTATTGGTCAATTCGCCGGCACATTCCGCGTGAGTCGCGCGGTTATGTTACACAATATATAGCAGTCACGCTAATTGCTATGAATCCGGAGGATTTCGGATTTGCAAATGTTCTCCCTGCTCCCCCTCTCGAATATGAGTATGTGAGTGTGGATGATTGTGTTGATCTTGAAGTGCTTGCGAATTGTGCCGGAACAACCGAGGATGTACTGAGGGAGTTAAACCCGGAACTTGTACAGTGGTGTACTCCTCCCGGTGTGCAGGGCTACAGGCTTCGCGTTCCGAAGGGAAGCACGGAATTATTCACGGCAAATTATGGCAACATTCCTGATTCACAAAAGCGCGATTACGTTACCCACACGGTAAAACGCGGCGAGACACTCCGTTCTCTGGCTGCAAACTATGGAATCTCTGCAGCAATTATCCGTGAGTCGAACAACCTTCGCTCGACAAAGCGGCTTGCAGTCGGAAGGACGCTTGTCATTCCCGTAAAACACGGAACTCAGGACGGCGCAAGTATTGCGGCGATATCGTCTGAGGAAACGTCGCCGGCACATAAGCGCGTGCTCAGGTCACGCGCACGGATTCAGAAGGAACTTGCGGCCCATTCTGTCGCACGGCCGGTTGCTGTTTCAGTGAAGGGGAAAACCAAGCTGGTGTATAAAGTAAGGAAAGGTGATACTATCGGGCACATCTCCGAATGGTATGGTTGCCGTGCAGCCGATATCCGCAACTGGAATGACATTTCTTATGGAAGTCCTATTATTGCCGGCACCGACCTTGTTATCTGGGTGGAGAAGAGCAAGGCACAACAGTTTGCCAACCTTGATCAGATGACTTTTGAACAGAAGCAAACAACGCTTGGCAAGCCATCAGCTTCATGGAATCAGGATGAGGCAGCGCCGGATGGAGCGATACGGCATATCGTGAAGTCAGGTGAATCTCTTGACAAGATTGCTAAGGCGAACAATGTTTCCGTCAAACAGCTTCTTCGCTGGAATAAGCTCAGCAAGGGAGTGGTTGTTCCTGATCAGGTTCTGCTCCTGTACCCTGAGGCTCGCCAGTTACCCTCAAAAGGAGAGAGGCTTGCTGCCCGGCCAACGGCGCCGCAGCGAAAGTCTGTTGTCCATGTTGTTAAAAAGGGGGATACGTTGTGGCAGATTGCAAGGACCTATAATGTTGAACAGAGCAAGCTCATTGCCTGGAACGATCTGAAGAGGCATAAGATTTACACCGGCCAGGAATTGATTATTTACAGGAACTAGTTTCACCCTGCGGAAATATCTGTTCTCCGGCGGGTTATTGGGCTAACCCGCCGTTTGCCCGGCCACCATCATTTCCTTGACTTTCCATCAAATTCAGAATATATTGACGTGCGACCGCATGGTGTAATACGCTCGCTGTAGAATTTCCCATGTTTCCCCTCACTGCATGCATCTTCGATACTTTTTGATTTTATCGGTATTGTCTGTCTTTGTTGTCGGTTCGCTGAATAATCTCAGTGCCGATGACAGGAATGGCCATCTCCTCTCACCGTTGGATGATACGGATCGCAACTATACCACTGTTGGCAATATCGGGCTCACGGTAACGAACTTTGGTACTGTGGGTACACGTAATTCCTACTGGCCGGATCAACCTTCCTGCGAATATCCCCGCGGCAGCCGCATCGAGCACATTTACCAGGGCGGGCTCTGGGTCGGCGCTGTTTCGAGAATCTCCGGCCAGCAATTGGTGAGCACTGGGGCAAATGACCGCGCTTCTGCATCGCGGATTGGTGCAGGCTATGAGTTTACCTCGGAAGATGGTGCAACACTGAGCCAGCGATCATCCCTGCCTGAATCCCAGTACTTTGATGAGCACGCCATCAGCCACCAGGATTTTCTGGCGGAGTACTCCGATTTGAACCGTTCAAGCCCGACCACCGGTGATACGATTCCCGAACACACACCCATGGGAATACAAGTTCGTCAGGAAAGTTATGCGTGGAATTTTCCTTTCGCTGACTTCTTCGTGATTCTTAATTATACAATTTACAATGTCAGCGCAGATACCCTCGATTCAGTCTACGTGGGTTTCTGGAACAATGCCGTTGTGAGGAATACGAACAACGTTCGCCCCAGCACACCAGGATTTTTCGATCACGGCGCGAACGGTTTCCTTGATACGTTGCGTATGATGTACACATTCGATTTCGACGGCATACCGACGCCTCCCGCGGCCGACAGTTACGTGGGAGTGAAGCTGCTGGGAGCTGACCCGTTTCCGTCGGATATCAATACTCTTTCCGACCTCAGGACAAAAACCTTTTATAATGCATGGCGGTTCCGGAGTTCATCGGGCGATGCGGCATATTTTTCTCCGAATGATGATGCCGAAAATGTTTCCGGTGCGCGCAGCAGATACGACCGGCTTGCTTCATCGCTTGCGCAAGACAAGATTGCGCCGTTGCGTACCCGTGCCGACAATATGACGACGTTGATTTCAACAGGGCCATTCCCCACATTGAATCCGGGTGATTCAATGCATGTAGTCTTTGGTATTGTCTGTGCACGAAAAAACGGCAACGCGCCGGCAAACCAGGATACCCGTGAACAACGTATCACACTCGTTACCAACTCCGGCTTCTGCCAGCAGGCGTATGATGGCGAAGACGTCAACGGAAATAACCAGCTCGATACCGGTGAGGACTTGAATGGGAATGGAAGGCTTGATCATTTTCAACTGCCACAGCCTCCACGCTCACCAAAGGTGAGAGTGGATGTGGAGAGCAGGAATGTGGCGCTGTATTGGGACAAATCCTCATCAGAACTCTCTCTTGATCCGATTACACGGCAGTACGATTTCGAAGGGTATAGAATCTACCGGTCCAACGCAGGTGCAGATTTTTCCAATCCTGAAGACCTGCTTCTCACACTTTCCCTTGTGGGCGAATTTGATATCCCGGGCAACAACACGGGATACAACACCGGATTCAGTGCCGTGCTTCTGTCAGAGCCGAAATATTTTCCCGGTGATACTGTGGCATACTGGTACCGCTTCCCCCCGGCTGGAACGCAGGTCTCACATCTTAACGGTTGGCAATATCTCTATGGCGTAGCGGCATTTGACAGAGGTGACTCCGCAACGGGGATTGCCTCTCTGCAAAGTAAGACGGAGGTTAGGCGCGTTGTTCCCGGTACTCCTGCAACTTCGGATCGGCAGACGGAAGTCGGTGTGTACCCCAATCCCTATTATGTGAATGCAGTGTGGGATGGCAGCGGGGAGCGTAACCGTAAATTGTATTTCTATAATCTTCCGGCGCGTTGTGAGGTCCGTATCTACACCCTTGCCGGGGATGTTGTCGCGGATTTCGAGCATGATGCTGCAACATATGATGGCTCAAACATTGAATGGTTCAGGCGGTACGGGGGTGCACAGGTGGCGCCACAGTTTGCTGGTGGCGAACATGCATGGGATTTGATCTCGAAATTCGACCAGGCGATCGCCTCGGGGTTATACCTGTTCAGTGTGAAGGATACCGAAACGGGGAATATCAAGACCGGGAAGGTTTTGGTTATTATGTAATTGTAGTGTTCATCATTTGTCCAAAGTGAAGGAGTAACATCATGAAACAAACCATACTGTTGCTGGCGGCGCTCTGTACCGTTGTAGTGATGGCTCAGGCGCAAATTCCTGAGGTGACCATCAAGCAATTCCAGCAGGTTCCATTTGATTCGCTGCTGCTTGCGGATCAATTACAGAACAATACTCCAGCACGCTGGACTCTTCAACGAGCAGTTGCACCTTACTATGGTGACACTGTTACAATCACAGCTGTGTGTGTCGTTCCAGCGAAAGTACTTACATTTACGGCTGCAGGGTTCACCATGCTATTGTACGATACGGGTACAGTGAATAACTGGGGTGCGATTTTCGTGCGTGTGAATTCCCCCACTGACAGCGCCCAGATTATTCTCGATGGTTTCCTGAATGTGGAGCGGGGTGATGTTATTAAGATTACAGGGCTTATTTCTGATTTTCCCCTTACCAGTATGAACAGTGCAACCCAATTTCAACCGATTGCCGGACGGCCGATTGAAATTCTCGGGACAGCCCCTCTTCCAACGCACAAGTCTATGAGCCTTGGAGATTTTTATCATGGTGTGTTTCCGGGTGGACTGGTCCAGTATAGTTCCGGTGAGCCGTATGAAGGATTCCTCGTGGAATTTACAAATCTCACTGTTGACGCTCAGGTCAACGTTGGGCGTGGTACATTTAGCGCAGTTGATGATGAGGGAAACCAGATTACGATGTATGATGCCTCCCGGTATTTCACAAAAGGACATGGTGGTACAACACCATTTCCTGCAGACACCCAATGGTCAAGAATCTATCCGGTCGTCGGGACGCGAATCGATACGCTGCGTGGATATATAACCACGGTTTCGGGTGGAGAGAATCCAAGAGGGTACCGTGTTGCCCCGGTCTACTACGGTGATGTAAAAATCGGAATTATTTTGCCGAGTGTAACGACTCATCGTCGAAACCCAATCATTGTTCCACCGGATTCTTCGCCACGCATAACCGTCAGGGTGACTCGGAGGCTTGGTGGATACCCTATCAACACCATCAGGCTTGTGTACAGTGTTAATCATGGTCCATATACTCTTGTTCCAATGGATTATCAACCTGCCGATAGCACTTATCTGGCCACACTCCCGCAGGAACCGGTAAATAGTTTTGTCAACTACTTTGTAGAGGCTGTGGATTCAGCGGGGAATATTGGGCGCCTTGCCAGTTCGGCTTTCTTGGGTGCCTCATCCGATACTTCAAAGGGTACCTTTTTCTACACGGTTCTTGATCGTCCACTTACCATACATGATATACAGTACACTCCGTATGCCAATGGAAGAACGGCATACCTTGCTGCTCCGGCAACGATCTCGGGAATTGTTACTGCCGATACCGCTCACATCGGGATCTCCCCACTGAACACGGGGGGAACAAACGCATGGTATATGCAGAATGGCAACCAGCCATGGAATGGAATGTGGTTTGTTGGAACTGACACGACTCTTCCCGCGCTAAGGAATGGCGATAGTGTAACTGTCAGCGGCTTTGTGACGGAAGACTTTGATGTTACACAAGTTTTTGGCAGTTCGTCAATTGTAGTCCATTCGACTGGAAACACTGAACCCGCTCCTGTTTCACTGCCTACCTCGACGTTCGGGCCGAATATCGGCAATGGAAACCCTGCAGCGGAGCAATATGAGGGAATGCTGGTAAAGTTCACGGACGTTCGGGTTTCGTCAGTGTATCCGACATTTTCCGACCCCACAGAGTTCGAGGTTGATGACGGTTCTGGTCCTGTTATTGTACGGCGCGATGGAACACATAATTTCTCTAATATCCCCGCCGATTCGAGTTTTGGAAAGACAATACTCAAAGAGGGGGATCGCATCTCTTCGCTCACCGGTGTTATGTATTATAGTTTCAACCGTTACAAGATTGCGCCGCGCCGCAATGCTGATTTCGGTACCGTGACTTCTGTTGATATTGACTATCACCCGGCCGTGCCTTCGGATTACGTGTTAGCACAAAATTATCCGAATCCGTTCAACCCCTCAACGGTTATCGAGTACAGCCTGCCGAAGAGCGGAGTTGTTTCATTGAAGTTGTTCAATATCCTCGGTCAGGAAGTGCAAACACTTGTCAACCAAACCCAGGATGCCGGACGCTACACCGTCCGCTTTGATGGAGCAACACTCTCCACCGGAGTGTATTTCTACAGATTGCAGGTGGCAGATTTCACCCAGGTGAAGAAAATGATGCTGGTGAAATAAAGCAAAGAGACCCCAACGGCCGCCGGTTATTTCCGGCGGCTGATGAAAAATGAAAACATTCCACTACATATTGTTCGGCGTTTCTTTCCTCTGGCTGATGAGTTGCAGTGAGGACATCGCCGACGCTCCTGCAGCTAATCAGAAGCCAAAAACATTTCTCTGGCTCTATCCGGATTCCACGGTAGGCACGGGAGTGAGCCGCCAGCGGCTTCATTGGTGGGGTGAGGACCCTGATGGGGTAGTGAGTGGGTATTTGTTCTCGTTTGGTGTTTTCCCCGGCAGGGTAACGGCGTTGCCGAACCCCGATACTTTGCGTTATTCCTGGGTGACAAAGAACGATACTCTGATGGCGTTTCCGTTGGATACATTGTTCAGGGAATACACGGTGTTTGTGCGCGCCGCTGATAATTCGTTCGGCGGGCTCCCGCCGCAAAGCGTTGTTCGAATGACTCCTTCGCCGTACTTGGACAAAAACGATAACGGGACGTTTGATGGTAACGATGAACTGCTTCCCGCATTACCAAGTGCGCTTGATGTGCGCGGCGCAATTGAAACGTTCCCGATTCGTAATACTCCGCCGACAATCGTCTTTGCCCAGGACCCGAATGATGAAACTATAGGGCTCAAACAACCTGACACGACGTACACCGTTGCAACGTTCGCCTGGAAGGGTGCGGATCCTGACGGTGATAACACTCTTTCTTCCTACCGTATTGCATTGAACGATACGAGCGACCCGGCATCATGGGTGACAATTCCCATCCGTGATACCGTTGTTACGCTCGTTGTGCCGCGTTCAAGAAGCGATGCTGCGGGAGCGGAAGTGGTTGCCGACATCTATGCCGGCAAATTCCTTGGCCGCCAGTTTATCGGCTCGGTGCCGCATCTTCGGTTGGATGCGTTGAATGTTCTCTATGTGCAGGTAAAGGATGTCGCAGGAGAATTCAGCCCTGTGATTACAATGCCTGCCCCAACGCAACATTGGTTTGTCCGTCGCCCGCGGGGAAGAGTACTTCTGGTTGCCGACTATGTTAACTCGGATAGTACACGTGCCGATTCGACCTATCGCGCGTCACTCACCACTGTGCCGGGTGGTCAGTTTGCAACAGTTGATCAATTGAATATCGGTCGGGGACTCTCTGCAAATGACAAAAAAGTAGGCAAGGTCGGTGCCTTTGTCCCGCCGTTCATCGATCCTGCATTGATTTCAACGTTCCTTCTGTATGATTATGTCATTTGGTACACAGATCAGTACCCCAGCTTGGGTGTGGCACAGCTTTCGTTGTTTACCTATACCCAAAACGGCGGCAAATTGATTTTTTCCACAACATTTGAAAACAGCATCGATCCCCGTGGAGCACTTCGTGATTTTGCTCCGATTGACAGCATCAGCAGTGTTGATCTTTCACCCACGCGGCCGCCGGCCCCTCCTCCGGTTGCAGGGGATACGCGTCTTCCGGCAAACTTTATTATTTTTGCCGATAGTTCCAATCCCGATGTTCCTTACCCGCAGCTTGCATTGAATGCTTCTCCAAGCATTCACTCTGTATTCATGCGACCGGTGTATCGCCGTTCCGATGCAAGATATCTTTACCATCTTCAGATTGATACAAGAAATAGGTATCTCGGCTCACCCAACGTTGCTGTTGTTGACGGGTTGCGGCGGAATATCTTCGTCGGACTTCCGCTCCATCTGCTCAACAATACCAATCCAACGTATGCAAATCCGAACGGATTAGGAGCATTCTTTGAGCGGTGCCTGCTTCAGGAGTTCAATCCATCACAACGTATTGACCGGACAAAATACTGATGCTTCGCTTGATACTCTCACATAGTATTGTTGCGGTTATGGTTTTGGCTTTTGCCCGGCCGGCAGTTGCTCAGTCTGAAAAAGGCCGGCTTGAAGCAAAAATCATTGATGCAAAAACTTCCGAAGGTCTGCCCGGTGCCAACCTGGTCATCAAAGGCACATATTACGGCGGCAACAGCAACATCGATGGCGACACAAAAATAGAGAATATCAATGCGGGGAGTTACACCGTTGAAGTGTCATTGCTTGGTTACAAGATTGTGCAATTCACCAATGTAAAGATTGAGGCAGGGAAGACTGCCCGTATCACAGCCAAGATGGAGGAAACCGTTCTTGCCCTCGATAATGAAGTGGTGATTGTGGGTGAGAAGCCGCTGTTTGATATTGAGGAAACACAAAGTCGGAGAAGCATCGAGCAGGTTGATATCCAGGCTGCGGCGGTGCAGAATGTGCAGAACATTGTATCGCTCCAGACTGGTGTGGTTCAAGCCGATAACGAAATACACATCCGCGGTGGGCGTTCCAGCGAGAATGCCTATCTGGTGGATGGCGTTTCAGTACAAGATCCGTTGGCGGGAAACGGTTTTGGGCTCCAACTCAGCCCCGCTTCGATTCAGGAAGTTGAAGTATTGACCGGCGGCTACAATGCCGAGTATGGACAAGCGACCTCCGGTATCGTCAATATCACCACCCGTGAAGGCACCGAAAAATACAGCGGCGCTGTTGCGTACAAACGGGATCATTTCGGCTTCAACAACGATTCACGGACTAACTGGAACAATGATATTTTTGATTTCAACCTCAGCGGTCCTGAACCACTCACAACGTTCCTGTTGCCCGAGCTCGGCGTGAAGATTCCCGGCTCGCTTTCCTTCTTCGGGACCTTCTATAGCAACCTCAGTGATGGGTATACCCGTTGGGTTGAAGTTATCGGTCCGGATGGCCGTCCCCTTGGATTTCAGTCTATTGCTCCAAACCAGCTTTACTCAACCACGTATGGTGGCGGGCGCTTTTCCCCGAGAAGAAGCAACAACTATTCCGGGCTCGCGAAGCTGACCTACAAACCGACTACCACGTTTAAAGTGAGTTACTCCTATAATGAGTCGGTTGTCATAGACCAGAATACGCAAACAGTACAGACCACACTTGAGCGTGTTGAGCCCAATCCGGGTTATCAATACTTGTTCCAGTTTATTCCCGACAGTGCCAATACATTTACTCAGCGAAATATTCAGAACTCCATTTCGTTCACTCATACTCTGAGCAGCCAAACCTTCTATGAGGCACGGTTTGCACGCTATACGGCTCACGTTCGGGGAGATGCAAACGGGAAAAATTTCGACCAATACATTGAGCCGGCTGATATTGTAACATATCCGATTCGCTATTATAATAGTAATACAGATACGATCGGCGTTATTCCCGGTGACGGGTTCTATGATATTGGTGCACCCACCTCATGGCGCGACCATTTTGTGGATGAGTTCACGTTCAAATTTGATTTGACGAACTACTTCAGCGAACGCAACAAATTCAAAACCGGGGTGGAGATGCGATTCTCCAGCCTGCAGATTGCCGACTTGGTCAGGCCGTGGGTAAAGCCGCTCGGCTTTGATAACGATATTTATTCCGTGCACCCCGCGCAGGGAGCATTGTACGCACAGGATAACATTACGCTGAACGGAATGATACTGAATTTTGGTGTACGTCTGGACTATTGGGTTCCCGGCAAATACGTGGATAATGTCGCACACGATACTTCTTCGGCACTGATCATATCAAAGGCACTGCGTGAGCAGTATCTCGAAGACACCTTCACGCTGTTTGGCAGACAGGCAAAGGCACGGCTTAGTCCCCGCCTTGGCATTTCCCATCCCGTTTCCGATAATCAAACGCTGTTCTTCTCGTACGGGCATTTTTCAAAACTTCCGCGGCCGCAGTTTGTGTATTCGAAACTTACCAGAACAAGCGTTCGCTCGAATCTCCCGGTCGGTAACCTCAACCTGAATCCCGAAACCACTGTAGCATATGAACTGGGAATCAAGAATCAATTGTCCGGCAACGATGTCCTCACGGTTACCGCATACTACAAGGACATCTTCGATTATATCACGGAAAAGAGCGTCAGCAGGATTTCGGCAACGGGAAGTGCCCAGTCATACAACACATACCTTAACAGCGACTATGGCCGTGTGCGTGGGGTGGAGGTTGAATACAAGAAACGGATTGGTAAAGTATTTCGTGGATCTGTATCAGGTTCTTATTCCACAGCAACAGGAAAGAGCTCGACGCCCAACGAATCAGTCATCCGCTTACAGCAGGGTGAGCCGGAGAATATCAAAGAGTCATACCTGATCTGGGACAGGCCTCTTCAACTTTCGATGAATCTCAATTTTACTGTGGAGAAGGGAGAACCGCTTTTTGAATTCGGTAAAGGAATCCTTGATGATTATAATGTTTACCTCAGGCTCTTTTATCAAACTGGGAAGCGCTACACCCCGCAGCGTCTTGTCGGGGCCAATGCGGTGACCGGCCGCCCCGAATACGTAAGTGAAATCAACCGCCCGCTGGAAGCAACCGGAGACAATTGGTTCTATATCAATATGAATATCGAGAAGTACTTTGATATTGGACCCGCAAAACTCATTGCCAGCATTGAGATTGAAAATCTTCTCGACAGTAAAAACTCGCAGATTATCAACCCGGTAACGGGCAAGGCATACGAGTATGGAGATCCGACACCGTCAGGTTACAATGATCCTTTGTATCCCCAGCTTGTTGGAGACATTTCTCCTTTCCCGTATAACCCTGCTCGATATCTTGAACCGCGGCATATCCGGTTCAGTCTGGCGATGAGATTCTAGATGAAATCCCGTAATTTCATAACAGCTCTGGTAGTTTTGATCGGCTTGCAGTATGCTCCCGATGCCTATTCTCAATTGGTCCCAAACCTTGGAGGACAAAGAGCAGGTATTTCAGCTTTTCAGTCACTGAAAATCGGAGTTGGTGCCCGTGGTGTTGCCATGGGTGAATCGTTTGTCGCTGTCGCCAATGACGCCTCGGCTCTCTATTGGAACCCCGCGGGTCTTGCACAGTTTGAGGAGAACCAGGTGTTGTTTTCGCATACTGAGTACGTAGTAGATATCAGCCATGACTACCTTGGGGTCGTTTACCATATTTCAGAGCAGGATGTAGTGGGAGCATCTGTTTCTGCATTGCATATGGACGATATGGAAGTGACAACGGAGACTCAGCCCTACGGTACAGGAAGTTTTTTCTCCTTTGGCGATGTGGCAGTTGGGCTGAGCTATGCAAAGAAAATGACAGACCAGTTCAGTTTCGGGGCTACGGTCCGGTATGCAGAGGAGACTTTGGACTTGCTCAAAATGCGCTCAGTAATGTTTGATTTAGGGACATTTTACTGGACAGGATTAGGGTCAACTCGTTTTGCAGTAGTGATTTCCAACTTTGGTTCTGATGTAACACCCAAGGGTAGCCTCACACGCTGGGATGGAGCCAGCACGGCATCGTTCCAATCCTTTTCACTTCCGACAGTCTTTCGACTTGGACTTGCCTTTGAGCCGTTTCAGACGGATGACCAGCGGGTGACAACATCAATTCAGTTGAATCACCCGAATGATAATTCGGAGCATTTCCGAGTCGGACTTGAATATGCTTTTGACAATACCCTCTTCCTTCGGGGAGGGTTCAAAAGAACCATAGGTCAGCCACTCTTGGGTGAGGATGCAACTTCCGAAGAGGACTTTACGCTTGGGGCAGGATTTGCAGCACCTGTTTCAATGAGCAAGGTGACAGCAGATTATGCTTTTGCCCGCTTCAACAGGCTTGGTTCGGTTCACAGGTTTTCAGTGGCGATTACATTTTAGATGAGGAACGTGGTTAAATATACTCTCTTATTCGCATTGATTCTCTGCCTGCTCCTGCTTGCTTGTGAATCAAAACCTACATTGCCGCCCGATCAGCAACCGTCAACTCTTGATACATCGTATGTTCAGCTTGCTCCATCGTTTACAGGATTTACTGAACCAGAAGATATCATGATTGGCAATGACCAGCTTTTGTATGTAGCTGATACCAAAGGTAATCGTGTGGTTATGCTCAACAGGGCAGGGCAGGAGTTGAGTGCCCGTACAATGCTCCTCCCGATTTCTATTGCGCAGGTTAGCTGGCTTGATTGGTTGGTGGTAGCGGAAATTGTCGCATCGAACGGAGACACTTTAGGGGCAATCTACCGGCTCCATCTCGTTTCACATTCTGCGGATTCGGCTCATCGCCTGGATGTGGCGCCCATGGAAACCCTCTGGGTTGAACAGGCCCGCCCCGCACGGCGCTTCCCCGGCATTACTGTCTTTGGGGATAACCAATATCTTGTTGTGCGAACCGGTCCGGATAATTCAAGCTTTGTTGATCCTGATGCACGTGTGCTTTTGTTCGATGCGAATGATAATTTCATTACCCCTGTTCCCGCTCTTACCACACGTGTCGGCAGCGGCATCACCGATATTAACAAGCCTACTGGTATTGCAGCATTACCTGGTGTTCGGGACTTTGTCCTGGTCCAGTCTTCTGAAGGGGTTTCATACGGCGGGGTCTGGCTGCGGTATGAGCGCACTGCTGATTTTGACGGATGGCTGCCAAAGTTTGATCCATCTGTCCCTGAGGAAAGGAATATTGACTTTATCAGGCCCAACCGCTATCTGCTTCCCCAGGCTGTGGGTATAGATAAGGCAAGGAGTGACGTGTTCATAGCAGATGCCGAACTTGACAGCGTGTTCAAGTTCAATAGCAGGGGCAGATTTAGGAATGAATCGTTCGGAAGAGTACGTTCCGGCGGCCTTATGTTGCGTC
>CAZWIN010000046.1:0-12603 GCA_964633855.1 uncultured Chitinophagales bacterium | reverse complement strand
TATTTTGGAAGGGCAATGCCACGAAATCACGAAGACACAGCGCAACCACGAAGTTGAAGGTTGTTTTTGTGTTCCTTTGGGCGTTTGTGTCTTAGTGGCATATTGTGATAGACGAATTGGGTACCCGGGACCGAAAATCTGTTAAATCTTGCGGTAAATCACGGCTGGAGTTGTTCTCCAAACCCTATCTTGAGAGAGCGCTTGCCCTTCTCTGATGCTTGATAATGGAAAGCGATTTTGGTAGTTTTGAGTAAGAGTGTATTAAGTTTGTAGAGTTATTTTGTTTGACTCATAAAATCGTAACAGCATTCCGGTAGTATTGATTTCGAGACAGAAAAACTCCTCACCGCACATCATCGTTGTCGCAGATATTACGTCAACGTGAGAGTCTCCCCGTACCGTCAACCGTTTCGTTGAATTACTCGCTGGTGAATACCTGACTAGTTCAATGCCGCAAAAAGCGCTTTACAGTTTTTCATCGCCATCCCCGCGGGTGGCCCGGCTCATTTCCACGCTGGCGGTTTTTTTGCTTGCCACACTGGATTTCATCGGTGGAACACGGATCTCTCTTGTCCTGTTCACGGCGCTCCCAATTGTTTATGTGAGCTGGTTTGACGGGCGGAAGTACGGCCTTCTTCTTGCTGTTGCGTCCGTGATTCTGTTTACCCTGGAAGGGTTCAAGACAGGGTTTATTTCGATCCACGGGATGAATGTGTTGATCTATGCCGTGGCACTCACAGGGGTTGCGTTTCTTACGGATTCGCTTCGCCGATGGCATACCGCACGTTTGGCAGAGGTGGAAAACCGGTACACCCGTGTTGTGGAAGCCGCCATCGAAGGTATCGTGGCGACAAACACGGAGTGGGAGATCAGCTTTGCGAACAAACGCGCTGCAAGCCTTTTTGGAGAGACGTCCGAACAGCTCCTCGGGAAGAACCTGCTGGAGTTGTTGCATGACCATGCAGAGCGCAACAGGTTGTGCGAGCGTACAATCGAATTCGCCATGCCGTCCGGGCCGCTCGAACTGGAGTTCACAAAAAAAGGAGGGGGTTCATTCTGGGCGCTTGTGACCTTCACGCCTACGAAATCCTTTGCCGGCAGGCAGGACGGAATGATTCTTTTGCTGACGGATATTTCCGAATTGAAGCACTCCGAACGCGAGCTTGACCGGCGCTACCAGGAAATCTCGGCGATGCAACGGCTTTCGTCCGGACTTTCGCAGTCGCTCGACCTTGCAGCACGGCTGGAAAATGCCGTGGATACCGTTCTTGATGTCACCGGCTTTGACGCTGGCTCCATTTTCCTCCTCGATGAAACCCGGAACGAACTGCAGATGCAATATCACCGCGGGTTTGTTTCCGAGGAGTTTCTCAACCGGGCAAAGAAATGGCCGATTGGCAAGGGTGCCACCGGGCAAACAGCGCGGACGGGCATTCCGTACTTTATGGAAGATGCCATAGACAACCCCGTGATGGATCAGCAGATGCGTGCGCTGGAGGGGGTCCGCGCATTCGCATCCATCCCACTTCTCTCCAAGGAGAAGGTGCAGGGGGTGCTGAATATCATGGCACGGCGGCCGTTTGCCTTTACGCCCGGCGACCAGATGATGCTGCAAACCCTGGGAAAGCAAATTGGCATTTCCCTGGAGAATGCACGCCTCTATGAAATGGCACAGCAACGCGAGCGGCAGGTGCGGCGGCTTTCAATTGATATTGTGCAGGTGCAGGAAGAGGAGCGGCGCAGGTTTGCACGAGAACTGCACGACGGGTTAAGCCAGTTGCTGACGACGCTGAAGATCAACAGCGAGCTTGCGATGAAGAACAGTGATACCGATATTGCGGCGGCACAGAAGCACCTGAAGGAAGTGATCGCCCTTGCCAACGAAGCGCAGATGGAGGCAAAGCAAATCGCCTACGACCTTCGCCCGGCCATCCTTGACGATTTCGGCTTGAAGGCAGCTATCGGGCTGCACGCGACGAACTTTGAACGGCGTACCGGCATCGTTGTTGACCTGCACATGCCCCCGTCGGACATACGCTTCGGCTCGCTGATCGAAACAACGCTCTACAGGATTGTGCAGGAACTCCTCACCAACGTTGCGAAGCATGCCAAGGCAAGCCGCGTAACACTGCAAATGCTTGTACGCAACGATGTGCTCGCGTTGTTTGTTGCAGATAATGGGAAGGGTTTTGAAACAAGCAAGACGTTCAGCGCATACGCGGAACAGCCGCGGTACGGTTTGCGCAATGTACGTGAGCGGGTTGAGTTCCTGGGCGGTATGTTCCGTGCGGAATCGTCCTCCGGCAGGGGCTCGGAATTTATGATCGAGCTTCCGGTGCGTGAGGAAACGGCACCAATGCAATTAAAGGAGAAAGCAGTCTAGTGCAAAAACGATCGAAGATACGTGTCGCAATTGTTGATGACCACCACCTCGTCCGCGCAGGCATAGCAGCGCTGTTGCGGAATGAATCCGATATTGAAGTTGTCGCAGAGGCATCTGACGGGCTGGAGTTTCTGGATAAACTCAAGAGCCTTGCACCGGATATCGTGCTGATGGATATCAGCATGCCGACGATGAACGGCATCGAGGCAACCACGCGCATCCGCCAGTCGGGTATCGGCACGAAGGTGCTGGTACTGACGCAATACGACCATGAGGAATACATTAAGCGGGTGATGCACGCCGGGGCAAGCGGCTATCTGGTGAAGAACGCCATTGCCGAAGAGCTGCTGCGCGGTATACGTGCAGTGTATAAAGGAGAGCAGTTCTTCACCCCGTCAGTCTCAAAAGTAATGATGGAATCCTACATCCGTCAGGCAACAGGGCATGGTACAGGCTCCAAGGCTGCCTCACTGACCAACCGCGAACGCGAAATCCTCCAACTCATTGCCGAGGGATACACCAACCAGCAGATCGCCCAGAAGCTCTTTATTAGTGTCCGCACGGTAGAGTTCCACAGGGCGAATATTATTGAAAAGCTTGGGGTTCACGATACGGCCGGTTTGGTCAAAGCCGCAATACAGATGAAAATCATAAGCCTGGATATCTAATACTGCCATTGTACCCGTAGTACTACGGTATTTCTAAACCCGTAGTAATACGAGTTGCTTCTTTACGTTTCCACTGGTAGCTTCCAACTGCAGCAACAACCTTTCAATCGTATCTCTGCTCTAGATCTACTAAGTACAGCTCTACTGGTTCCGTTCATCGTACGGGGGCAAACCTGCTCGGCACCGCTTGAGGTGTTCTCTTTTCCTCGACCGTTCTTTTCACTTCAAGAATCTCTCTTCTCGATTTGATGAAGCCGTAGTACGTTTTGTTCCCGGTATGGTTCGCGCTTGTCTGTTGACAATACATTATTCCCATGGAGGCCGTTATGAATAAATCTCTACTCCTTCTTCCGCTTCTTGCTATTGCGTTTCTGAGCACCGCAATGAGCGGACAGATAGTGCGAAAACCGCACGCTGCCGTTGAAGAACAGGGTGTTGTGAAGGGGAACGCTCCTTCACAGGAAACTGTAGTTCCAAACCGTATTGCAACCATTCTTGGGGTTCCAATACCATATGCGACGATCACGGCGGCAATCGCCGCGGCGACTGCAGGTGACACCATCGAAGTTGCAGCAGGCACATTCATTGAGAATGTCGTCGTCAACAAGTCGGTGCACATTCGCGGCGCTGGCGCGGCCAGCACGTTCATTAAGCCCTCGTTTATTGGCGCAAATCCCGGTGGCGGGGGGTCGCTTCCGGCCGGGCACAGTACCCTTTTTCTGATCGAAGCCAACAATGTGACGATTGAGAAGATGACCATTGACGGGGACAATCCGGCCCTGATCAGCGGCATAGGCAAAGGAGGAGCGGATATTGACGCCCGAAACGGTATTATCACCAATCATACACTTGGAACATACAACAATCTTACCGTTCGCAATGCCACGGTCAAGAACATTTATCTCCGCGGAATCTATGCCTCCTCAGGCGGCACATTTACGTTAACAGATAACCGCGTGCACAATGTGCAGGCGGATTCCATCGGTTTTGCATCCATCGGCATATTCAACTTCGGCGGCTCGGGACTTATTCAACGTGACACGGTCAGCGACTGTCTGGACGCAATCGCAGCCAATCACTCAAAGGGGACACAATTCCTCGATAACATTGTGACCGGTTCGGGAAGCGGCGTGCACTCGGATAACTCGGGTGATGCCGGCGGTGTTGCAGACCTCATTCAGGGAAACAACGTCAGCAACAGTACTCTCTACGGTTATGGAATCTGGGTCTTCGTACCCTATATCGCCCCCACATTCAACAACAACAGCGTCACCAACGTGGATGTCGGCATGGGTTCGTTTGCAGGCGCATTTGGCCCCACGGTTACACCGGTATTCACGAACAATACTATTGACGGACAGAACAAACCCGGCAGTACAGGTTTCTATATCACGAATACGACCTGGTATTACGGCTTGACGAATGTAGCAACGACATTCACCAACAACATTATCAAGAACAATGTGGATGGCGTGTACATCGAGTCGGGTTCCGGATACACGGTGACCTTTACCGCCACCTCCAACGCCATCCAGTCGAATACGGGAACCGGTGTACTTACTGGCGCGGTTCCGATCGCCTATGGGAATCCTTCGGGCCTTCCGGGAACGCTCAGTGTCAACCTTACATCCAACTGGTGGGGGAGCAGCACCGGGCCGTTGAATGCATCCACAAATCCTTCAGGAACAGGCAACTCCATTGATAACGCGCTTGATTACTCACCCTGGTGGGGCGCCGACTATAGAAGTGTCGCTCATCCGTGGAACTGGTATGTCAATACCTCAAACAGTTCAACCATTCAGGAAGCTGTCGGGCTTGCCTCTGCAGGTGATGTCATCAATATTGCGGCCGCAACCTACGCGGAACGGGTGACCGTCAACAAATCGCTGACGTTGCAGGGAGCCGGCGAGCTGACCACCATTCTCAATGGCAGCGGTCTTGTCGGTTCGGGAAGCGGTATCACCATCAACAATGCAATTACGAATGTCTCGATCAAAGACATGACGGTGAAGAACTACGCGGGCACGAGCCCGAATTCCTACGCAGGTATTTATGCAGTTGGTGGAAACAATAATCTCACAGTGTTGAATGTGACACTGAAGGATAACGTCGGCGGAAGCGGGTTCTATGCTAATGGCCCGGTCAACGGCATAACGCTGGATAACCTTGACGTCTCCGGGCATCCGAACACGTTTGGCGCCGCGCGCGGCATCGTGATCTGGAACGGGCTCAAGGAAAATATCTCGATCACCAACAGCGATGTGTACAACAACAACTGCTGCGGTATTGAATTACAGGATGGAACCGCATCAGGTGTAACGCTGCAGAACAACAACATTCATGATAATGGCGACAATGGTATCGGCCTGGTCGGACTTCAGGGGCCGGGCGAGAACCTTGTTAAAAAGAACACCGTCACGAACAACGGCCGGTTCGGGATAGAGATCAAGAACCCAAACGGTTCCGGTGCGGCCTCCGGGCCGGGACGCGTCGTGGTGGACAGCAACACCGTAACGCGAACCCTGGCAATTGTTGACCTTCGTGACATCGTGGGTATTGCGGCATTCCGCCGCAGCGTGCTTGCAGGGAATGTGGATGTGCCCGTTGGTGCGGTCATCTCCAACAACACCGTATCCGGTTACACGCAGGCCAGCAGTAGCGACGGGTTTGGCATTGTCGTGGAAGGGATGAATCATACGGTCAGCGGCAATACGGTCACCGGCTGTGATGTCGGCATTCAGAGGCAATACGGCCATACACCATACCCGGGCGATGGCGACCAGAGCAATCTTGCGGACACGTATTTTGGTCGCGGAAATTCTCCCGTCGCATGCGGCATCAATGTCACCGGCAACACTCTGAGCGGCAATACGCTCAACACCCGTGACGTGGGCACTGGCATTGATGCCGGTGTTGTCACCAATACGAATACCTCCGAGAACTTCTGTACAATCCAGTCAGCCATTAACGATGCGCAGACGCTGAACGGCCATACGCTCCGTGTGGGAACCGGTACGTACAACGAGCAGGTACTCGTGAGCAAGAGCCTGACCATCAAGGCAGTGAGCGCAACCGCTCCGGTAGTGAACTTTACAGGCACAGTCACCGGCAAACCGGCATTGTTTGATATTTCGGCAGACGCCGTGACGGTTGACAGCCTCCGGTTTAATGTAGACCTCTCGAAACTGCGGAGTGCCATCATTGCCACGTCAGCAGGGCTTGATAACATCACCATCACTAACAACGTTGTGGATGCGTACGGAACGCCCGCAGGTTCTTACGGCGACCGGAACGCAGTGAGCATTAACTATGGAGGCCCGACCAATTACCGCGTTGCCACAGGCGGCGTGGATAATATTCTGTTCCAGGGGAATACCGTTAACGGCAGCCTTCCCACGAGCTTCTTCAGGGCGGCAGTGGCGGTTGACGAAGGCGGGGGAACGTTCAGCGGAAATACGCTGCAGACCATCAACCACGACGTTCTGGTGCGCTTCGGTAGCAACGGCAATGTCACAGTCACCGGGAATAACCTGAACGGCGGCGGCGTGGAACTGAATGATATGAACGCCGGCGCGGGCATCCTGACGGTTGCCGGCAATATTTTCGACGGAACCTTTGCGAATTCATCGGCACCCGGCACGGCTGTGCTGCGCCTGAAGAACAACTACAACTCCAAAACAACGCCGGTCACCGGCAATACATTCTCCAACCATCAGTGGGCGGTAAGCCTGGAGAACTACAACAGCGTTACGCTGGACAATAATACATTCACACCGCTGGCGGCGTCCACCACCTATCACCATGTGGTCATCAATACCAAGTCCATCAGCAGCAACTCCAGCAGCATTACCCAGGTACCGATCGGCGCGGTGCTGACGAACAATACCTTCAACGGCTCGGGCACTCCGGGCGGAACGGCGTTGACATTCATGAACCATGATAGCAATGCGGCATCGTTCGGCACGCTTACCATCGGGACGGCCGGCAATGAAAACAAGTTCAACGCCGGCATAGCGAATGTCATCTCGCTGGATAATCAATCGGGAACAAGCTCGGGCGCGACGTTCCCGGCGTATACCTCGCTGATCGGTGCGGGTCCGGGAGCCCTTACCACAATGACGCCATGGACCGTCAATCTTAATGCCGTCAACAACAAATACGATGTCGGCAGCGGCCTGGAATTACCATCGGCAATGTCACTGACAAACCTGTTTGCATTGGAGGACAAGATTCAACATTCCATTGATGCGGCAGGTCTCGGCTTTGTTACCGAAAAAGCAAACAACAACTACGTCACCATCAATAGCTTCTATCCGCCTGCGACAACAGCGCCTTCGATACAACTGGGCGTTGATGCCGCCAGTGCAGGATGGACCGTCAATGTCGGCCCGGGGAATTTCCCCAACGATGTGAATATCAACAAATCCGTCACGCTGAAAGGGCAGGGAATTGACGTCACCACCATCACGGGCCCGAAGACCGGTCCTAACGGCGCCACGGTCCGCATTTCAACAACGGGAATTGTGGTGGAAGGGTTTACCATTACCCGCGATGGGAACAACGTGACCGACTGGCCGACGAACGTCAAGCTCGCGGGTATTGCCATTCAAGGATTAACCGCCAGCGCCGAAATCCGCAATAACAAAATCACCGGCAACCGGACGGCAATTGATATCAACCTGAGCAGCGGCAATTACATTCACAATAATATTATTGATTTCAACCGGTCGGGCCTCATTCTTCGGAATCAATGTACAGGTAACACGATTGCCGAGAATGATGTCACGAACAACTGGACCGTTGGTATCCTCTGGCTTGCCGCAAGCACGGAGGACGCGACGGGAACAGTGTTCTTTAACAATAAGATTGAAGGAAACTGGTACGCTCAGATTGAAAACCGGAGCCTGACGGGCGGCGCGAAAAACTTCTCGGGCAATTGGCTCGGTGCAACCTCACTTGCAACGGCTAATACCAACGGTGCGGAGCCAGGCTATGCCGCGTTGATTCCTGTGTTGTACGGCGGCGCTTCAACTCCGCCCGGCGGTGCGATGAATGTCCGTGGCGTGGGAATTGCCGACATGGACTACACACCGTGGCTGAACAGCAATACGGATACGGACGTGGACAACGGAACCGGCATCATCGGCTTCCAGGGAAGCTTCTCGACATTGTGGGTGGATGACAATGACGGCCAATACGGATCCACGCCACGCATTCAGGAAGGGGTGAACCTTGTCTCCGGAAGTACTATCAATGTCATGCCCGGCAGTTACCGCGGACAAGTGTATATCAATGAACCGAACCTGAACCTGGTAAGTGTTGCAGGGCCGGAGTCGACATTCGTTCTGCCATCGCTGACACTGATGCCGCAGCCCTTCCTGCCTGCAAGGTTGGAGCGGCCGGTTATCGGCGTTGATTCCCTCGGTACGAATGTGGTGATTGACGGATTTACGGTTGACGGGGAAGGTGCCGGCGGCACGCACACGTACATGACCGGCATCCAGTATTTCAAGGGAACCGGAATCGTTCGCAATAACACCATCAAACGTGTGAGGAATAATCCGTTTGATGGCGCGCAGATGTTTATCGGCATTCTTGTCAATCATGACTATCCCCGGTCGTACACCCATGCCGTGGAAATTCACAACGACTCGGTGTATGATTTCGGAAAAGGGGGAATCGTCTGCAATCATCCCGGAACCACGGGCGATGTGCATGATAACGTGGTCATCGGCCAGGGGCCGACAGGGTTGAATGCCCAGGTTGGCATCCAGTTTGGTTTCGGTTCGACCGGAACGATTGCCGATAACGTTGTTGACAATATCTCCTACACCACGCCGGGCACAACTGCAAGTTCCATTCTTGGATTTGTAACGGACGGAACACTCAGTGTGCACGGTAATTCCATCAGCCAGGGACAGGCGGCGATCAATCTCCAGCAATCCACATCATATCCTCTCTGGAGTGCAAACGCCAATGTCTATGACAATACCATAACGGCGTCTGCTGCGGGTACGGGTGTGTCGTCCTACTATGGCGGTATTCTTATGAGTGCCGGAGGGCCGGCACCTGCACAACCGCGCGTGCGTGGCGCATCGCCCGGGAAGGCATCTCCTGCAGATATCGAAAACTCCCGCGGCACACAGCGGTTGTTGCAACCCCTCAACGCCATGAGTGTTTCATTTGCGGGAAACACCCTTACAAGTTCCACCCCATCCGACGGAACGGGTTTGTACCTGCTTGCTCTTGACACAAGCCCGCTCACAGTAACAGGGGACAGCAACCAGTTCACGGGGTATGGCGTCGGTGTGGTGACTGACAAGGATCCGGGTGCGACGTTGAACAGCACATGGCGCAGAAACAAGTTCCTCGGCAACAACTACGGCATGTACGATCTCACGGGGGTACTGCAGGATGCGAAGAATAATTGGTGGAATAACGCATCCGGCCCGCGTGACGTTAAGTCGCTTCCCGCAACGCCGAATTACAACAACACTGGCGGCCTTGGGGATTCCGTTACGGCGTTCATTGATTACAACCCCTGGTATCTCGATTTGCCGATGACTCTGCTCTCGCAATACACGTTGTCGGTTACCACGGTTGCGCACGGAACGGTGACGAAGACGCCGGATCAACCTCTCTACCTGCACGGCACACTGGTGCAACTTGCCGCCGTGCCGACTGCAGGATATGCCTTTGTCGGTTGGACGGGAGACACGACGACAGCGGAAGACACGATTGATGTGGATATGAGCTCGAACAAGAGCTATACAGCGACATTCACGAACCGCATGAACATAACGGTGGTTGGCAACGGAACGGTGACGAAAACACCGGACCAGCCGACAGGCTATGCGCCGGGCGCCATTGTCGGCGTAAAGGCAACCCCCGATCCGGGATGGCACTTTGTCTCATGGTCGGGCGATACAACAACAGCGGCAGATACATTATCTGTTGCGCTCTACGCAGACAAAAACTACACGGCAACATTTGCCATTAATACCTACGCGCTCAATATTGTTATCGCGGGAAGCGGCAGTGTAAACAAGCTCCCGAATCAGCCGCTCTACAACCACGGCTCACCTGTTACGTTGACTGCCGTTCCGGGAGGCTCGTACAGCTTCGTGGGTTGGACGGGAGATACCGTCACCGCAAACAATCCGATCACCATTACCATGGACACGGTGAAGAACCTCATCGCCACGTTCATCGGAGACAAGTTCCTTACCATCACGCCTGAATCCCTTGTTGCCACCGGAGTGAACGGGAGACTGCTTAAGCCGGCACGTCGCAACCGCGATCCATTCCCCAACTGGATGAACCTGCTCGAAGAGACTGTAGTGCAGGGGGGCTTCCAGCCGAATGCCAGTGAGAGCGATACGGCAGGTGCCATGCGCATCGGCGTTTCCTGGATGAGGTCCATTGGTGGAGGAAGGTTCAGGCCGCTACACGACTCGGCTCTTGTTCATGGCTGGGTGCGGTTGACAAAGTGGAGACCGAACGTCAATGTTGGGGTGGGCTATACCTCGATACCGAAGTCACTTAAAGACCGTACCGGTATGCATACAGGGCCGGCGCGCGGGCTGGACTTTATCCCAGCGGCGGGAAACCCGCAGGCACACGTGCTGGTCGGCGAGAAACTCAGCTTGCCGCCAAAACGGCATAACAATAAGCTCTTCGCAGAAATGGTTGCGCTGAAAGTGAATATCGCGGCAAGCCAGCTCGGCAAGATGCCTGTCGGGTTTGGCGACCTGATATTCAATCAGCCGGGGAATCCAGTCTCAGGGCTCACGCTTACCCAGCTCTCCGGCAGGATTGATACTGCCCTTACCATGTGGCTCGGCCGCGCAACAGCAGACTACGATAGCTTCTACAGCGCTGTGTACAGAATCAACCGCGCATTCCCCGGGGCGGTGGATACGGCAAGCTGGCTTGTCGGGAACAAGCTGATACTGAACGGCGACATACGTGTGGGGACCATTCCGTTCCTGCAGGCGCCTCCGGTTCCGCCAACCATTCTCCCGATAACGACCGACCTCACGGAAAGTGATGACGAGTTTGATGAATCGGAGTTTGAAGACGCGGACGGCACGCCGATCGCCGTGAAACTGCAGCAGAATTACCCGAACCCCTTCAATCCCGGAACAACAATCAGCTTCGGGCTGCGCGGGCCTTCGCTCGTAACGCTCAAGCTGTATGATATTCTCGGCAGGGAAGTGGGGACTTTGCTGAACAATGAGGAGTTGGAAGAAGGTGAGCAGATGTTTGAGTTCCTGGCAAACAACCTTGCAACCGGAACGTATCTTTACCGGATTGAAGCCACTTCCATTGAGGATCCTTCTCTGATGACGGTTGAAACGCGGAAAATGCTGTTGCTGAAGTAGAAGCTCGTTGTGTGAAGGCCAGCCCACGATTCCCTTCTCTCCCTGTTATGGCACGATAGGAAGAGAAGGGAGTGGGCTTCAATTGTCGTTCTCAAGTGGCATTAGCGGATTAAGGGTGGACGAGAGGGATAGCGTGGAAGTTCCACGAAAACCCCGTAGTTGTACCTACCCGAAAACCAGCAGATGCACGAGTTGCTTATCTGTAGTTCACGTTGTACGTTTTCGCAATTCCTTCACATGCTTGTTGTGAACGCGGCTGCTTTCTGTGTTCATTCCGGAAGATTCCATTTCTGAAGTTCTCGTCTGTTTTTTTTCACCGAAAAGAACAAGAAGGCTACCGAGCGTACTGAGGTGCACAAAGAGATGACCCCCGGGAAAATTGGCGTTTTGATAGTTGACGACCACCATCTGGTCCGGGCTGGGTTGATCGCCTTGCTTGACGGCGAACAGGATATCGAAGTGGTGGGGGAAGCAGGCGATGGGCTTGAAGCCATCGAGAAGACGCGCGAGATCAACCCGCACGTGGTGCTGATGGATATCAGCATGCCACGGATGGACGGGTTTGAAGCGACAATAAAAATTTGCCAGATGTCTCCCGCGCCGCGCGTGCTTGTGCTGACCCAGTACGACCACGAGGAGTACATCAAGCGGATTGTGCAGGCAGGAGCGATGGGGTACATCCTGAAGAATGCGGTGGTGGATGACCTGCGCAAAGCTATCCGCGCGGTGTATCGCGGCGAACAGTTCTTTGCACCCTCGGTTTCCCAGATCATGGTGGAATCCTACCTCCGTGAAGCGACCGGCCAGTCAAGCGTGCGCTCCACCATTCTCCTTACCAACCGGGAGCGGGAGATCCTTGAGTATATTGTGGACGGGTATACCAACCAGGCGGTTGCCAAAAAGCTTCACATCAGCGTCCGCACCGTGGAATTTCACAGGGCAAATATAATAGAGAAGATTGGGGTGCGTGATACGGCCGGTTTGGTGAAGTATGCCATACAGAAGCGAATTGTCTCGCTGGAGGTACCGCAACCCTGAGATCAGGATGAATTTTTACCGGTGACCTATTCGTAGAGTTTGGCGTTCCGGCATACCTCGTAGTTATACTTGGTTCAAAACCCGTAGACAGTACAGTTGCTTTTGTACGCACGCCAGTGTACTTTGACCC
>CAZWIN010000045.1:464-12656 GCA_964633855.1 uncultured Chitinophagales bacterium | reverse complement strand
GGGCAGCGACCGCTGGAGTAGAATCCTGACCCAATTAAGTCATGGTGTTGAGGATCTGAACTCTCTCTGGTTGACGGATTTTGCATCCAACGAGGGCGGCCAGATCACTCTGAACGGTTTTGCCATGTACCGGACACGCATCCCGAGAGTGTCAACCCTGTTTGAGGGCGCACTGCTCAAGGAGGTGAACGTGCAGGAAATCCGCGATGAAACAGTGTACCATTACAAAATAGAAGTTCCTCCCCAGCCGGCGACTCCGGCGGGTAAATAACGGGTGTGTGAAGCGAAAGAAGGAGAATAAACGTGTCATACACATTACGCAACAGCCTCGTGCTCGGAATACTGCTGGTCCTGACCATAGGAATTGGCACGTATGTCCGGGCGTTCAATCTCCCGCGTCAGCAAGAGGCGATTGAAGCGCAGATCAAACAGATTGATGACGAATTGCAGAACACGCCAAATCTCGTCAACCAGTTCAATGATCTGAGCACCACTCTTGCCGAAACACAAAAACGGTGGGAGGCACGCAACAAAGATATTCCTCCGGCTGACCTCAGCGGGGAGTCATACAATTACTTCAGCCATCTTATTGATTTGAGCGGCGAAGTGAAGCTCGACATGATCTACACGGGCTCGCAGCAGAAGGGAAACTTTGGGTATAGCACCTATAACCTCAAAGGAGAAGCGCCGTTCAGCAACTTCTACAAGTTCATCTGGTATCTTGAGAATGGCCGGCGCCTGTACAAGATCAATACGCTCAATGTGCGCGGGTTGGAAGTTGCTGCAAAGGAGAATGAGGAGGCGAGCATCCTGGTTACCTTTGACGCGAATGTACACTCGTATTTCTCGTCAGTGCCGGAGCTTTCGACCTCGGTTGGTGAACGTTCCATCACGCCGGTGTATCTCTCTCAGGATCCGTTTGAGCCGGTAATCGCCAGCGGAATAGCGCCGAATACGCGCGGGCTCGTGGAAATCGAGCGGTCTGATCTGAAAGCTGCAATACCCGGAAAGGCCTTTGTGCTTGACCAGGCGAGCGAGATCAAGACTCTTGAAGAAGGTGATGAAGTATATCTTGGATATGTCACGAAGATTGTGCCTGAAGAGGGCCGCCTTGAAGCAACACTGAACAAGGGAGGCATTATTCAGAAAGTTGAGTTGAAAATCCGGTACGGACCGGTTCAGACCCCTGTTCAAAACGTACAAAAATAGTGCGAGGATCTCATGAAAACACCATATATAACGGTTGTTCTGTTGCTGTTCGCCTTCAGCCTGCCGCTGGTTGCGCAGACAAGCCCTGCGGAGCGCAGAGCAACGAGGGAGTACAAATCCCCGGCTGAACTCGTGTCCATTGCACCGTCAACGCCGATGGACAAAGCCTTCGCTGTGATTAGCGAGGTAAGCAATAAATTTATCGGCAAAATTATCATTGACCCTGAGCGTCGCAACCTGCCTATCAATATTGATATCCAGGCAATGCAATGGCGTGACGCATTGGAAGCCATTTGCCGCCAGAGCGGTGTATGGTACAGCGAATATGAAACATATATCCAGATTTCCGGAAGCGGGTCAATGGGCGGCTCAAACGATCCGGATGGCGCTCCCGGTGGAATTGAAAGGGAGTATGCGACATTCCGCAGCAGGGAAATAAAAATATCGGCGGTGTTCTTTGAGGGTAACCTGACCAAGCTGGATGAAGTTGGTATCAACTGGTCATTCATGAAGAGCACCAAGGATGTTTCAATTGATGCAGGATTCGCCGGCGGCGACAAAGTGTCGAGCGCGGTATTCACAACCGAAGTGACACCCAAGGTGAGTTTTGCAAACCTGAACTTTCTTGTGAAAATGTTCTCAGACTATAACCTTGGGGAAGTACTCTCCAGTCCGCAGGTGATTGTCCGGTCCGGCGAGGAAGGCCGTATTCAAGTTGGTCAGGACTTTTCAATAAAGGAACGCGACTTTGCGGGAAACATTATTGACAAGTTTTACAGCGCTGGAACAATCATCAAAGTGAAGCCGAAGGTCATCAATGAGCAAGGAGTGAACTTTGTCCATATGATGGTTGACGTGGAACGAAGCTCGGTAACACCGGGTGCTGTGAGTACAATAGTCAATAAGACCAAGGCGAATACCGATTTGCTGCTTCTCGATGGCGAGGAGACTATTATTGGAGGTCTGTACAATAATGAGACGAACACAGCACGTATCGGCATTCCGTTCCTGAAGGACCTGCCGCCGTACGTTCTTGGCCTGCGATATATATTCGGTTACGACAGAGACGAAGTGAAGAAGAAAGAACTCATCATCCTTCTGAAAGCAGAGCTTGTGCCGACACTGCAAGAGCGTGTGACCGAAAAGAAAGAGGGCAGGTATTTCGAACGCTGGCTTGATGAGAAGGTCCAGCAGGAACAGCGGGTTAGACCGCAGATAATCGAACAACACTAGTTCATTACGTGTGAGCAAAAGGGAGAAATAGTATCATGAACAACATGACAAAATACGCAGTGGTCCTCTTGCTTGCCGTCGTGTTCTGGGCGTGCAAGGATGACCAGGGCCCAACGCAGGGCGAAGGGCAAGTTAGCGGGACAGTCTCCGATGCCTCGACGGGGGTCCTGCTGTCGCAAGTGAATATTCAGGCACAAACGGTGTCGTTCGGATCCCAAACAACAACAACCGATGCGAACGGGACATATAATCTGACGTTCTCAATTGACAGCGCAGTTAGTGTAACATTAACCCTAACAAAGTCGGGCTACAGGGATACTACCATCACCGCAAACATTCAGCCCGGTGTGTTGTATCCGCTGAGTGTGCAAATGACACCGCGGTCCGTCATCGTGGGTGGCGGCGGTGGCGGTGGAACCGGGGTTGCCCAGACAATAGCATTCCTTGGTTCTGATCCAACCGAAATCTCTGTGTATGGCGTTGGCGGTCAGGAAACCTCTATACTGGGTTTTGAAGTCCGTGACTCTCTTGGACTTCCCGTTGATGTGGCACATGCAGTAACGCTTACGTTCACTCCGGTTGGCGGCCCCAATGGAGGAGAATATGTCTCCCCGCCGACGGCAACGACAAATGCGACAGGGAAAGCCTATACCACCTTCAACAGCGGTATAAGCTCCGGTGTTGTCCAGATTGTTGCCAGTACAGTTGTGGGAGGAAGAACAATTTCATCGAGCCCCGTCCGGGTAATCATTAATGCAGGATTTCCTGATCAGGCACATTTTACCATTAGTGCGCAGAGGTTCAACTTCGCGTGTCTTGGTATTATGGGCAGGCGCGATGCCATGAGTGTGCTCGTTGGCGACATCTATAGTAACCCCGTGGTTGAGAATACCGCGGTGTACTACAGAAGCAGTGCAGGCGTCATTCAAGCAAGTGTATTTACCACGGAAGATGGACAGGGTTCGGCAGATTTGATCAGTGGAAACCCTGCTCCGTTCGGTACACATGCAGCGGCACAGTACGGTAACGGTTACCATTGGGTCGTGGCAAGAACAATCGGCCAGGGTGGCGTGGCGGTTTTGGATAGTGTCCTGATTCTCTGGAGCGGCGCTGCACAAGTTACGAACTTGACTCCGGCAACGTTCGATATCGCCAATGGCAGTTATCAGGATTTCACGTTTTCCGTATCAGACTATCTTGGGCATCCACTTGCAGCAGGAACCCAGATTCGCGTGACCGCTACTGTGCCCCCGCCACCGGATCCCAACGCTACAGTAAATCAAGTACAGTTGGCGTTTGGGGTAGAGGGACTTGTTGTTCTCGAGGATGTTATTTTCCCGGGGCCGGGAGCAACAGATTTCTCGTTCCGTCTCAGCGATGGAACAACAAGCCCGGGAACCACTCCATCCGCTGTGACTGTGAGCGTTTCTGTTTCAAGCCCGCAAGGTGGTAATGGTAGTGCGTACACAACAATCTCGGGAATAGTGAACTAAACGTAGGTGAATAGACACAGGGAAATTCTTTGGCCCCCGCCTGTAAAGCGGGGGCTTTTTGTTTTAATGAACACCCCAATGCGGCGGTCGTCAGTTCTCGTGTTGTCTTTGTTTGTGCAATCTTTGTTGATAACAAAAGAGCCTCGAAACCTTCTGTTTCATTTTTGAAACGCCACGGATTGATTTTCCATCCTCTTTGCCGTAGCTTGATACTCAACACTTTTGATAACAACCGATCCACCTTTCATGGCATCACGATCCACAAGGCTAAAGGCACCCGGTAACAACCGGCCTGTTCCGGAAAATACAATTGTTATCCGCGGAGCGCGTGTTCATAATCTGAAGAACGTCAACCTCGACCTGCCGCGGAACAAACTCATCGTGATGACCGGCGTAAGCGGGTCCGGCAAGTCAAGCCTGGCGTTTGATACGATCTATGCGGAGGGACAAAGAAGGTATGTGGAAAGCCTCTCTTCCTATGCCCGTCAATTCCTGGAACGCATGGACAAACCTGATGTTGACCTCATCCAGGGCATCAGCCCGGCGATGGCGATTGAGCAGAAAACCAACACAAGAAACCCTCGGTCCACCGTAGGAACAACAACGGAAGTCTATGATTACTTTCGTGTGTTATTTGCCCGCCTTGGCAAAACGTATTGCCATAATTGTGGTCGGCTTGTTACCAGAGATACGGTGCAGGCAGTTCGAGAATCGCTTGCCATTGAGCTCTCCGGAAACGGACATCAGGATTCACTCAGGATATTTGTCACATTTCCTCTTCCGATACACCCAAAAGAAACTCTTGCTCAGGCGTTGGTAAACCTTAAGAAGGAAGGATTCTTCAGGGTTATCGTGAAGGGGCAGGTTATTGATCTCAATGAAGCCGAACTCCCTCCAAAGACAAAAACCGCAGATGTTCTTGTGGACAGACTTGTTTTGAGAAGAGATGAGGAGAACTCCCGCCTGACGGATTCCGTTGAAACAGCCTTTGCTTCCGGCGGAGGGAAGGCCACTGTGTATCTTGCAGACAGCGGCAAGCAATTGCAATTCAATCAGAAGTTTGTCTGTGCAAACTGCGACATACCTTACGAAGAACCCGACCCACGTCTCTTTTCGTTCAATAATCCTTTTGGTGCGTGTCCGGAGTGCCAAGGATTTGGCAGGGCGGTGGGGATTGATATGGAATTGGTTGTTCCTGATGGTTCCCGGCCGCTTAATGCCGGTGCAATAGCACCCTGGTCAACGCCAAAGTTCCGACAGTGGACTGTTGATATTGTGCGGAATGGAGCCAAGGCAGGATTGCGGGTGGATGTTCCTTTTAACGAACTCACAGACAAAGAAAAACAAATCGTGATGGATGGTGGTGACGGTTTTGACGGGGTGAATGATTTTTTCAAGATGGTGGAAAAGAAGGCATACAAGATTTCTTACAGGGTTCTTCTCAGTCGTTATCGCGGCTACACCATATGTCCTGTTTGCGGGGGGGCACGCTTGCGGCGTGAGGCGTTAAACATACGGGTTGGTGAAAAAACCATAGCCGATCTTGTACATATGACCATTGCCGAAGCCAAGCTGTTCTTCGAGCACTTGAATCTTACCCCTCACGAAGCTCAAATCGGGAAAAGAATTTTACACGAACTGCGCAAGCGCCTCGACTATTTATATGAAGTAGGTATTGGGTATTTGACGCTTGACCGACTCTCAAGTACTCTTTCAGGCGGCGAATCCCAACGGATTAACCTTGCGACGTCGCTGGGCTCGTCACTCGTTGGGGCATTGTATGTCCTTGATGAACCGAGTATCGGGCTGCATCCGAGGGATAATGACCGGTTGATCAACATTCTGAAAGCACTGCGCGATTCCGGTAACACTGTGTTGGTTGTTGAGCATGATGCTGAGATGATGCGCGCCAGTGATTTGCTCGTTGATATGGGGCCGCGTGCCGGTGAACAAGGTGGAAATGTGGTGTACTGTGGACGGGCCGGTGACGCGTGCAAACAGGCAGACTCTCTCACCGGCAAGTATCTTGCAGGAGAGTTAAAGATCACCATGCCCGGTTTCCGCCGTTCCGGCAATGGCAGGGACATCAAGATCGAAGGAGCCTCTGAACACAATCTCAAAAACGTCAATGTTACAATTCCGCTCAATATGCTTGTCTGTATCACAGGAGTAAGCGGCAGTGGCAAGAGCTCGCTTGTGCATAACGTTCTTTTTGCAGGAGTGATGCGCTCAAAGGGAGAATCAGTTGCTACGATGGGATCGTTCCGGTCCATGACAGGGCATGAACATATCAGCAAGGTGGAGCTTGTTGACCAGTCACCTATCGGACGCTCACCGCGATCAAATCCCATCACCTATATCCAATTGTTTGATCAGATACGGAACGTCTTTGCTTCAACTCAAGCCTCAAAGGTTCACGGATACGCGCCGGGTCATTTTTCCTTCAATGTGCCGGGCGGACGTTGCGAGGCATGTGAAGGTGATGGCGTGGTGAAAGTGGAGATGCAGTTTCTTGCAGACCTCTATCTACAGTGCGAGGTATGCAAAGGAAAGCGTTACAAGCAGGAGATTCTGCTGGTCAATTATCGCGGGAAAAATATTGACGACATCCTTAATATGACTGTTGCTGAAGCGGTGAAATTTTTCAATGTTGATGCCACCGGCAGGAAGATTGCTCAACGGCTGAAAGTCCTTGAGGATGTCGGGCTCGGGTATATCCGCCTCGGTCAGCCCGCAACGTCACTCTCAGGTGGAGAGGCGCAGCGGGTGAAACTTGCCGCACACCTTTCGAACTCGGCACGCGGCGAGCACTCGTTATTTATTTTTGATGAGCCGACAACCGGCCTCCACTTCGATGATATTGCGAAACTTGTTTCCTGTTTCAATGCCCTGATTGAGACTGGCAATTCGGTCGTCATAATAGAGCATAACCTTGATGTGATAAAGTGCGCGGATTACGTAATTGATCTTGGCCCGGAGGCAGGAGATCGGGGTGGTGAAATTGTGGCGACAGGAACTCCGGAAGAGATTGCGGTGAATCCGGCCTCTCATACCGGGCGGTTTTTGCGGCAATATCTTTAAAAATACTTCCGGTGACTCGTATCACCGCACAGGCAAAAGCGAAGTAGTATATTACTCACGCAACACAAAGTTGAAGGGCGCTGACAGCACAATGGATTTAGGGGAGGTCCTGCGTGTGAGTCAGCGCCTTTCTCATTTCTAGTAGAGCATCCCGACATTCAGCGTAATGAAAAATCCGCCGAAATCTTTCTTTGCATCAATGATGTCCCCTGTATTTTCGTCATACAGAGATGGGATCCCATCTGAGAGAAGGTAGGTAAAGTAATATCTGAAATTCACGCCGAATAAATTCGATTTGTCAGATCCGAAGTTTGCCCCAGCACCGATAAAGACCGAAGCTGTATAATGTGCCTGTCCACGGCCCAGGCTTTTGAAAAATTCCACTTGTGTGTGGGTCAACCCTGCAGCCGTTCTTTCCACATCTGTAAACGGTGCTGAAAATATCATTGTCGGCCCCGCTCCGATATTCACATATGGCCGGAATGTATCCATGATATCATCGCGGAACAACCTCTGCTGTATGCCAAACATGAGTGGCATGACAAGAAAGCGGTTGAGCTTTCCCGGTACAAAGGTTCTTTGAGTGTACGGGTCGATCCGTTCCACCTCGCGGTCATCCTTTGATTCTGAAATGGAAAACGTTATTGATCCTGAAAGGTCAGGCGTGAATTCTCTTCTGTAAAAAGTGCCCAGTCCGAACCCGTCGTTGGAAATAAGGACGTCAAGGCCCCACGCGTTCAGGTAGGATGAGTCAACTTGCTCAGCAGATTGACTTTGGTTGTTGTTTATTCTGCCGGATGAATTGTTTAAGTGGAGAGCAGAGTTTTGACCCCGGGCAATGCCGTAAAGAGACAGAATTGAAATAATGGTGATGAGCAACCGTCCACACGTTGGCACAAACATCGTTCTTCCCTTCCTTGAAACTCTTCAAAACCTTCAATGAACCTGATTAAAAGATACTTGCTTCCGCGTCGAAAAGCAATCAAAGAACCCTGAACACGCCAAGCTTTAAGTAGTGTGTTTCAGGGACGGTGGGCAAAACCGGATGGTCTGGGGCAGCGCCACGCCAATCAAGTAATTGGAGGTAATGGTTTGATTTTCGGCCTGACTCTGTGACCAGATCAAGAAACACCTCCGGAAGAATATGATGGGAACATGAGGCTGTAACAAGAATACCCCCGCTTCGGAGGATGCTGAGGGCACAGGTATTCAGCTCTTTGTAGCCTTTTTTTGCCGTGTGAATATGCTTCCTGCTTTTGGTGAACGACGGCGGATCCAACACAATGACGTCGAATGTTGAATTATTTTGATGAAGCGCTTTCAGCTTCTCAAAGACATCGCCTTGCTCGAACCGGACGTTTGTACAGTTGTTGAGTTCAGCATTTACTGATGCTCTTGTCACGGCTTCTTCTGAAGCGTCAATGCCCAGGACACTCTCTGCCCCGCCCGCGAAAGCGTTCAATGCAAATCCCCCGTCATTGCAGAAGCAATCAAGCACCACAGCTCCTTTGGTGAATCTCCTGAGCACCCAATGGTTTTCCCGCTGGTCAAGAAACAGGCCCGTTTTCTGTCCGTTGAGTGGGTCGACATTAAATACAATACTATTGAAGGCTACTCGGGTCTCTTTCACTGAACCACGGAGAATTCTTTTTTCTTGAGGGAGGTTCTCCAGCACCCTGAGGGGTGATTCGTTTCGTGCCACAATGCCTGAAGGATGAAAAAGCTCTTCCAGTGCATCACAGATCAGGGGAAGCCGTTGCTCCATTCCAAAGGAGAACGTTTGTATTGCGATGCAGTCGTTGTATTTGTCAATGATAAGCCCGGGGAGAAAATCGCTTTCTCCATGTACAAGCCGGTAGGATTCGCTGTCAGGATACAAGGCCTTCCTCAAGGCGAGAGCCTGGCCAAATCGCTTGAGAAAGAACTGCTGGTCAACTGTTACTACAGATGTTGCGAGCATTCTCCATGCAATCAGAGAGTGAGGGTTGTACATCCCCATGCCCAGAGATTTTCCTGCCGTTGAAAACGCTTCCACGATATCGCCGGCTACCGGTGCGCCGCGCGTTTCTCGAATCTCATTACTGAAGATCCAAGGATGTCCTGAGAGGATTCGTCGCTCTTCTTTGTTTTTCAGTATGATTTGTTTTGAATGAGGAGAAGTGTTCATAGGTGCAACAAGGTATCAAGAGAGAAGCCGAGTTGCAAGCGTATTGCTATTCCCGTCTGATCCTTCATTCATTGATATTCGCGGTACTTATCGTTATTTTTCATAATGCAATCACATTTGGCAGGTAGTCGGTAAGTGTACATAACATCATTTACGCCATCGTGTGTTATTTTTGATATGGATGGCACATTGACACAAACCAATGAGTTGATTTTTGCCAGCTTCAATCATGTTGCCCAAAAACATCTAGGGAAAAAGCTGGCGCCGCAAGAGATTATTGCGCTTTTCGGGCCACCCGAAGAAGGAGGGCTTCACAAGCTGGTAGGAGAATCCTTGGTGACACAAGCGATGGATGAGTTGTGTGAGTTCTATGCTCGGCATCATGAGGTCATGGCTTCACTCCACACGGGAATTGAGCAATTGTTGCAGTTGCTCAAACAACATCATGTTCCTATGGCGGTGTTTACGGGAAAGGGGCGCAGGACGGCTGCCATTACACTTGATGCCTTGAAGCTCTCCTCATATTTCGACCTGATTGTCTCGGGTTCTGATGTGGTTCGGCACAAACCAGCGCCCGATGGCATTCAGAAGATTATGGACGCGTTCTCGGTTTCCTCCGAACAAGTGCTCATGGTTGGGGATGGGATTTCGGATGTGCGTGCATCACGCGCCGCCGGTGTGAAAATGGCAGCAGTACTGTGGGACTCGTATGACCGTGAACGCATATTGGCGGAGAAGACCGATTTTGTTTTTTACACAGTTGAAGAATTACATGATTGGTTTGTGGCTCGCCTTAACTAGTAAAGAGCCCGCCTGCGTGAAAGCAAAATGCAATGATGCTCACGTTCAGGATGCGTGTTCTTATGTAGTGTTCGTCACCCGAATCTTGTTTTGTGCCATGCTTGTGTTTTCTGCGAACGGAATCGCACAAGAAGACGAGGTCCTTATTCGAGGGCTCACAGTATATGGCATGGACAATGAAACAACTCCACCCATTATTGTTCGCGACACGGTGTTGACAACGGGAAGAGCAGTCATCCGCGATCAGTATATTACCATTCAGTTTGATGTTGTTGCTTCGGACCCGCCCCCGCTCCGGATACTGTTCCTGCACTGTGATCGTAACTGGGTTCCGGATAACAACCTGTTTGTGCAGGATGAGCAACACAATACATCGTTCAGTCTGGATTTCAGAACCTCGCCTGGAGGTGTTTCCCGTTATCGTTACAGGTATGCCAACCGCTTTCCTGATGAACGTGGAATTGTACAGTTCCGTTATTCAGGTAATTGGATGTTTCGTATAGTGGACAAGGAAGAGAAGAATGAGTATGGCGCCGGCCGTTTCTTTGTAGTTGATGATGTTTCGCAGGTTGTGGTGACCGTGAAAAATGAATATCATCCCGACAAGCACTCTCCTCTCAATCAGGTGAATAAAGTTCTCGTGACAGTAACTCTCCCTCAGGAGGTGGAGGGTATCTACTATTCCGCAGTGGATGTATATCAAAACCGTAGGTTTTATACCCCATACCGGATAGATAGTAATGATCGTGACCCATTTACATTCGTTTCCGGACAGAATTCGGGCAAGAGAGTGTTTTCGCGATCTGATATACAACCCGGCAATGAGTATAGAATGTTGGATTTGGGAAACGCGACAAGGTATCCCAATGGAAATCTTGTGCGGCCGGTTGGCGGAGTTGACCAACAAAGAAATATGTGGAGAACGGGAAATGACCGCAATGGCATTGCAACTTTGAGTAAGTTCACCGGCAACAACTCGGATTACCTCGAGGTGCTTTTCCGTTTGCAGCTGACCGACTCTGAACGACGCATGGCTCTCAACAATAACCGTGGAATATTTCTGGTGAGTCAACACAATGCATGGTCGCCGGGGCAAGATGATGAACTGCTGTTCGACAAAACCGAAAATGCTTTTTCCGTGCGGAAGCTCTTGCGGAGAGGAATCTACGACTATCAGTATATCACCGGTGTGTGGAATCCGGCCTCCGGAGAAGTGATGGATCAGGACTGGCTTGTGCTGGAGGGAAATGATTGGAGAACCAGCCTTATCTATACGGCGTTTGTGTATTATGATGATCCGCGGTTTGGCGGATTTACGCGCATCGTCGGTTATGGAACAGGTGTGAGCAGTGCGACCGCACCCGGAACTCATTAGGAGAATCAGAACGTGGAACGGCTAAAAATTGGCGTCATTGGCGTTGGTCACCTTGGCTCGTTGCATACCAAAATGCTTGCGGACATTCAGTCGGCAGAACTTGTGGGCGTATTCGACACTGAATCAGAAAAAGCTAATCGTGTGGCAGCAGAGTTCAACACCAGGGCTTTTTCGGCATTACAGGAATTACTGTCGCGGATTGATGCGGTTACCATTGCGACAACCACATCCACTCATTTTAACACAGCATTGTTGGCGCTGATGCAGGGGAAACATCTGTTTATTGAAAAACCGATAACTCAAACTATTGCAGAAGCGGAACAACTTTGCGCCTTGGCAAAAGAGAAAAAACTGACCATCCAGGTGGGGCATATTGAGCGCTTCAATCCGGCAATCCTTGCCTTGGGAAATTACCGTATCAGCCCCATGTTTGTCGAATCACACCGGCTCGCGCAATTCAATCCGCGGGGGACCGATGTTGCTGTTGTACTGGATCTCATGATTCATGACATTGATATTATTCTGAGCTTTGTCCGGTCTCCCGTTGTCCGTGTTGATGCCAACGGAGTGGCAGTAGTCTCCGACAGTGTGGATATTGCCAACGCCCGGCTTCAGTTTGAAAACGGCTGCGTGGCAAACGTGACTGCATCAAGAATCTCCCAGAAAAAAATGCGAAAGATGCGGTTGTTTCAAAAGAATGAGTACATCTCTATTGATTTTTCAGAGGGGTTGGCGGAGGTGTTCAAGCTGGTGGATCATGATGTCCCTGATGCAAAGGGTGCACTTACCCTTGGCGAAATCGGCATCGGTACGCGAAAACGAAAGATAGTGTA
>CAZWIN010000045.1:0-436 GCA_964633855.1 uncultured Chitinophagales bacterium | reverse complement strand
CTGGAAATATTTGTCCACGCAGTCCAGCATGGAGAAACTCCCGTTGTTTCCGGCGACGACGGCAAAAGGGCGCTGGAAGTTGCCCACGATATTATGGAAAAGATCAACCGGCAACCGTTGAAACAGATATGAGCACAGGCCAGACTCTGGATATCAATCACCCAATGCTGCAAAGGATCGGTTCGATTGCTGATGCTGTGCGACAGGAAGTCTACGTCGTCGGCGGATATGTGCGCGATCGCTTGCTTGGCAAAGACGGCAAGGATATTGATATCCTTGTGGTAGGGGATGGGGTCGGTTTCGCCCGGATTGTTGCGAAACAACTCGGGGTTGAAACGGTTGTTGTCCATGAGCGGTTCGGCACGGCAATGCTTCCTGTTGATCAAGGAAAAATTGAATTTGTGGGTGCACGCAAAGAACACTATTCGCCTGATTC
>CAZWIN010000044.1:728-12780 GCA_964633855.1 uncultured Chitinophagales bacterium | reverse complement strand
GGTGCATGAGAAGAGGAAGGAAGTGTTTGCGTATGTTAATGTACATGCAATCAACCTCGCGCATAGTGATAAACAATTCCGAAACGTCCTCAATGGTTCGGCAGTTCTCTATTGCGATGGCGAAGGCGTCAGGCTCGGCTCACAGATTCTCGGTAAGCAGCTTCCACCCCGCATCGTACTGACCTATTGGATATGGGAGTTGTGCGGGTTGTGCGAAAAGGAAGGGTTCTCGATGTTCTTTCTCGGCGGGACGGAAGAAAATAATGCACTCGCAGTCAGCAATCTTCAATCGAGGTTCAGCAACCTGAAGATTGCAGGCCGGCATCACGGCTATTTTGAAAAGTGGAGTAACGGGAGCGATACCGTTATCGGGATGATCAACACGTCAAAGCCGGATATTCTCTTTGTGGGGTTCGGCATGCCGTTGCAGGAACATTGGATTGATGCGAATCTCTCCAAGCTGAACGTGCATGTTGTTCTTCCCGCAGGCTCAATGATCGAATACACCGCAGGGAGGAAAAGCTTTGCTCCCGCCTGGATGGCAAATCACGGTATGGAGTGGATTTACCGGCTGTTTCAGGAACCGGGCAGGTTGTGGAGGAGATATATCATCGGCAATCCTCTGTTCCTCTTCCGCGTGCTTCTTCAATATGTGAAACAAGAGAAGCAGTATTGATGAGAGCCCGGTATCTCATCGGCGTTTTTGTGGTGTTGTGTCTGTTGCTCTTCACCGCGCACGGCGGACAAGCACCGTTCAGGATTACGGAATTCAATCCTGACGGCTGGATGCTGGAATACACATTTGTTCCGCCCCCCTCGTCAACAGTTGATATCAACGGCATTCCTCATACAGTCTTCAGCACTGCGCTTGCCGATCCTGGAAAGGAAGGCGAGCCCCAACTTCCGGTTGAGGCCTTCACGCTCGGTATTCCGTTCGATGCTTCCATTACTGTAAGCCTCACTGATCCGCTTTTCGACATTGTTGAAAACCAGTATGTCGCGCCAGTGCCGGGACATACCATTACAGCCGAACAGGAAGCGGTGGAAGTCCGCATAAAAAACGCAACTGCATATTCTCAGGATGGTTTCTTTCCCCTCAACAGTGTTGAGGTGGGAAATCCCTACACCATCCGTCAACAGCGGATGGTGACCATTCGCGTCTCACCATATCAGTACAACCCGGCAACAAAAACACTCAGGCGGTTGTTAAGTGGACGCTTGAAAGTGAGTCTTGCGGCTGGAAAGAATGATGCCTATGGCGGGCAATCGAAACCAGATCCACACTTCGAGGATGTGTACAGAAGCCTGATGGTGAATTACGAAGAGTCAAAGCATTGGCGTCGTACGCTTGATGTCAGCACTTCGCAAGGTACCGATCCGACAAGGGATTGGTTTGAAACGGGGAGGACATACTACAGGATAAAGATTGCACAGAATGGCTGGTATAAAGTAACCAAAGCTGATCTTGAATCAGCGGGGGCGAATACGTCCCAAATTGATCCGGCTTCGTTGAAGGTATTCGGCAATGGCGTGGAAATACCAATCGTCGTCCGCGTTGATACGACTGTCGAGTTCTATGCTCTCCGCAACTCCGGCGACTCCACCTATCTCGATTTCTATTCCGATACAAGCCACTACTGGTTGACGTGGGGCGGGACAGCAGGTGCGCGTTTTGCCTCTGTACCTCAACCAGGTGGGACTCCCGGCCTGAACATTCTTTCTTCGCAAGTCACGCGCCATTTCGAGCAGAACCTCGGCTATTATCAGGGCACAACTACAACGGAGATTATTCAGAACGGAGAGATCCCGGGCGAGGGCTGGCGGTGGGATTTGTTCTATCCCAATACTACGATTACGGAAAACTTTGCGATGGATAGCCTCTACCTCGGCAGTGATACACTCGCAACTATCCGTGTCAGAATGTTTGGCACCACAGTAGATTCACCCGGGTTTGACCATAACGCTAGATTCTGGATGAATGATTCACTCATTGGCAGCCTCAATTTTGAAGCGAGAACAGGTGTAACCTACTCTGCATCGTTCCCTCTGCGGTGGCTTATGAATGGAAACAACCGGCTGAAGATTCAATCTCTTCCGACAGCCAATCCAGTCAACCAATTCTATTTGGATTGGTTCGAGGTTGACTACACGAGGAAGCTGGGGGCGGTAAATTCTCAGGCGTCATTCCACTCGCCGTCCAGCGATGGAGGGAGCCCGGCATTGTTTACAGCTTCCGGTTTCGTTGATCCGCAGATTGAGGTTTATGACCTCGACGGACGGAGAACAATTTCCGGAGGTAGTGTTTCCGGTGATTCATTGGCAGGGTTTTCAATCCAGTTTCAGGATACATTCTTTGTTGCAAAAAGATATGCAGTTGTTACCCCGTTTGGCGCCATGCCAGTGCTTCCGCTGAGAGCGAAGACATTCACCGATATTCGGGTCAATCCCGCTGGAGCGGATTACATCATCATTACGCATGAACATTTCCGGACTTCAGCACAACAGTTGGCAATCCACAGACAGTCTGTGAATGGAGTCCGCACGAAAGTAATTGACGTACAGGATATTTACGATGAGTTCAATTATGGCGTCGAGGATTGGACTGTAATGAAAAACTTCCTGAAGTTTGCTTATCAGAACTGGCCCGCTCCGGCGCCTTCAAATCTGTTGCTCTTCGGCGATGCTTGCTGGGATAATCACAGGTATCTGCCAACAACCGTTAAGAAGAACTATGTACCCGCATACGGCTTGCCAGCCGGGGATAACTGGTTCGGCTGCTTTGATTCGGCAACGCAGATTATTCCCTCGTTTTTCATTGGGCGTATTCCGGTGGAGGACTCCATCCAGGCACAGCGCATGGTCACGAAACTGATTGCTTATGAGAACTATCCCGTCGGGGAATGGAACAAAAACTTCCTGTTTATTACCGGCGGAACGTCCTCGGGCGAACAGTCAACATTTAACAGTCGCTCCGAAAGCACGATTAACACCTATATTACTCCAGCTCCGGTTGGCGGTACGCCGTTCAGGGTGTACAAATCCACCGAAGCGGTCATTGATGGTGAGAACAAAGCACTCCTGCGAAAACTGGTGAAGCAGGGATTGGTCTTCATGAATTTTCTCGGCCATTCCGGCGGCCGCATCTGGGGTGTTGATATTGGAAGCCCGTATGACCTTGAAAACACCGATGGGAAGCTTCCTTTCGTCTCGTCGGTGAGTTGTAATGTAGGGGCATTCGCAGAACCCTCCAATAATGTGCTGGGCGAAGATTTTCTTCTCGCCGATAACCGCGGTTCTATTGCAACGTGGGCTTCTTCCTCCTTGGGGTATCCAACCCCTGGCTGGCTGCTTATGAATAATTTCCTCATAGGGGCTATTACGGATTCATTGCGTGAGTTTGGCGCATTGACAAGTATGGCGAGGTACCGCCTCTGGCAAGGCTCGCAAACAGACCCGATTGTTCAGGCAATGGTCAGCCTCAATCCACTCATCGGCGATCCGCTCTCACGGCTCGCCCTCCCGACACTCCCTGATTTCAACGTCTCAACTGAAGACATTGCTTTGAGTTCCTCGGTGCCTACACCAAACGATTCATCACTTTCCATCAAACTGAAGCTCCACAATTGGGGCTTGGTGCCTGAGGATAGCATTGCATTGACGATCAATGATGCCTTTGGTGGGAGCTCTGCCCCAGTTCTCGATTCCCGTATCTCAGCCCCAATGCACAATGACTCGCTGATTATTCCTTGGTACGCTCTGGATAAGGTCGGCATGCATACGTTAACAGTGACCCTTGATCCATTGAACGCCGTACCCGAAGTGAATGACCTCAACAATGTTGCATCAACCGACCACTACATCTATGCAAACCTGCTTGCAGTTGTAAGGCCGCTGAATAACCAAGTAGTGCTCCCCGGAGCACAAATGCTTGTAGTTACCAGCCCGCTCGGAAGGGATTCCATCGGGTTTCAGTATACCTTTGAGCTCGACACTGTTTCAACTTTCGATTCGCCCTTCAAGGTTTCATCCGGGCCGGTCGCCCCGGGTATTGTAAAAGGAGAATGGATAACACCTGTGCTTTCAGGCGGCGGAGTATTCTTCTGGCGGGCTAGAACTGTGGAAGACTCCCTCTACGGCAACTGGATTACCGCATGTTTCTCCACGTCGAACGATGTGCCGGTTCTTCCCGAAATCAGGTTGAAGGAAGCAAACCCAAAGCAGTTCAATATGGATAAGTTATTTCAAGTGGCTGCTACAGATTCAGGTGTGACAATAGCTTCTAACGCTCCGCTTCAACTCTATTCGCGCTCTCTCAGCTATCGTGCCAACCTCAACATCGACTACTACAGCGTCATCAAGGTCAACGATCAAACCATGACTGGACTCTGGTGGGTGTTGGGCCGGAGCTTCATGGTTACCCGTGTCGATGAGTTTACCGGCAACTACGACTTCAGGGCATTTGACGTAGCAGGACAGGCGGCTCAGCGTGATAGCATGAAGAATTTCATCAAGAACACTCCCCAAGGGAGCTATCTTGTCATGAGTGTCATTTTCGATGGCCGCACGAATGTCAATGAAAGCCTCTATGTTGCCATTGAGTCTCTCGGGAGCACGATGATTCGCTCCGTGACGAATGGTAAATCGTGGGCATTTATCGGGCGCAAGGGCTTTCCTTCGGTTGCATTGGAAAGTATGACAAATGATAGCGCCATAGTCAGCCTTCAGGTTCCAAATTATTACAGCCTTGGCTCAGGTTCGGTATCTACGACGGCTATTGCAATCCCTGTTGGCTGGGACTCACTACGATGGAATTATGGTGGCTTCCAGGGTGTAACCTCAACCAGAGTAGCTATCTTTGGGGTTCGTCAGAACGGCGTGTTGGATACCCTGAGAGTATTTTCTGAAGATAGCGTAGATGTGAATATTGCATCTCTGCAGGCATTAACCTCCGGCCCGACATATGGCTCATTCAAGATCGCTGGATTACTGACAAGCACCGATGCGACGTATACTCCCGTACTGAGGGAATGGCAGATTGACCTTCTGGCTCCCCCCGATCTAGCTGTGAGCTCACGAACTGTAGGCGAAGAGGAGTATGAGGTTGAAAGGGGAACGGTCTTTAATCTGCCCGTGACTGTGCATAACATAGGTTTTCAGGATGCGGACAGCGCAAGAATTGTAGTTTCAATATATGATAAGTTCAATAAAGCGAGGCCGATTGCATACGGGATGCTGGACTCAATTCTCGTCAATGCATCCAAATCAACAACCATCCCCATAAACACCTCCGACTTCTCCAGAAGGGTAGTTCTGCAGGCAAGTGTATCACCTTCAAAGAAGTCCAAGGACCTCGTTTCCGCAAATAATGATGCTTATTTTGTTTTGAATGTAACAGGGGCAACCCATTCACCGGTAAGGCTATATGCTGATGGTGTTCAACTGATGGATGGGGATTATGTTTCGGCAAGTCCCACGATTCTTGTTCGCCAATCAACTCCGGATGGCGACGTATTGCGTAGTGTGGAGTTCTTCGTTGATAACTCACTTGTGCACGCAAGCGTAGCCCGCTGGCACAAAGAGATCGGTAATTCTTCTATTTCCTTAACAGGTGAGGACCCGGCTTTTGCCTTACAACTCTCTGACGGGCGCCATGAACTGAAAGTACGGCTACTCTACCAGAGCGTATCAGGTAATATCGATACCGTGCAGCGGGCAGTATCCGTGAGTGTTACCAGGGAAAATAAAATACTGCAATTGTTCAATTACCCGAATCCGTTTTTGCGGGAGACATATTTCACCTTTACCCTTACCGGCTTGGATGCTCCCGAAGGATTGACAATAAGGATATTCACTGTTGCCGGACGAAAGATTCGTGAGATAGATGTTCCTGGCTCAACATTGCAGATCGGCTTCAACCGTGTGTTTTGGGATGGCCTTGATAGTGATGGTGATGAAATCGGGAATGGGTACTATTTTTATCAAGTAGCGGTGAAGGGCATGGAGGGGAAGACTATAACCGGAATAGAGAAGCTGGTGAAGTTCAGATAAGTCTGGTTATGGCCTTTTCCCGGAAAACGTAGCGCGGCCGGTAGTTAATGCACTTTCAAGAATGATGGATCCGCTGGAGTTCGTTTTTATCCAATAGGCATTTCCCGGAAAGAGAGTGTCAGCCTGCTGATAGCTCCCGGAGTAGGAGTAGAAAAATGATGAGAGTATGCCTGGTGGGTCGGTTGTAATGCCCGATACGAGAACGGGATCGGAGATTGTTCCCATCAGGTTCCAACCCGCCGCAACCGAAACTGTATCGGTTGTAATTGAAAGCCCTCCAAGATCAACAGTTTGGTTTTGATTGAACTTCAACCAATACCCCACACCCTCCGCAAGAGTGTCCTGTGCCTGATACCCTGAAATTCCATTAAACAAAAACGCAGGCGATGTTGCGGTGGGAAAAAGGACAGTCTTCACTGCGCTTCCGACCTCAAAAGGCACAGAAAGCAGATTCCATCCATCCTGAATATTGTAGCTGTATATGATCCCCTCAGTCGTAAACCGTCGCGGTATTGAGTAGGTGCTTGTTCCCGCTCCGTTTTTGGCATTGACTCTCCAGAAGTATGTTGTTGCCATGCTCAATGGCCCTATTGTTTTTGCCGTATCAGTCACAGTTGAGTCATTGACAATCAAGCTCCCGAACAGTGAGTCTGTGGAAACCTGTACCCGGTACGTTGTTGCTCCGGGTGCAACATGCCAGGCAAGGGACAGTGATGTCGTTACTCCGGCGCTTTCATCTGCAGGAAAAGCGAGCACCGGCTGCGATGGTGCAGTCTGGAATATCAGGTCGACATATATCGGCAGGTGGTCGGAGGCATAATGAAGAGCATTTGCTGTGGCGAGATCCACAGCATTGTTAGGCATTTGATTGATCGAATCGTTGAAATGCTGTCCGTCATTCCCATACGCAGTATATGTTGCCGTCAACAGGTTATCCTGCATTGATGAAGACTGAAGGAACAAATCGAAGCGATCATCAAGCCCGCCCGTTGCTCCGCCTTCAAATTGTCGCACCCGCGGAGATTGTGTATGGTAGGGAGCGTAAGTCCCCTGATTCCAGTTACCGGGCATATTCAGCGGGTCAAAACACCGTCCGTCATTATCTGCCTCGCTTCCGGTCAGTTTGATATATGCGGTTTCGTCTGCACTGTAAATGTTAAAATCTCCCGTGATGATAAAATTGGTTCCGGAAGGCAGAGCATTCAGATGGTTCCTGAGTATGGAAGCCTCAAGAAAACGTTTGATTTTATCACTGTCGCTTGAGCTTGCTTTCAGGTGAACGGAATAAATACGTATCTGTTCTGAGGAGTTCACAGGCTGCAGGACATACTCCGCAATATCCCTGAGGGCGGTCGTAATGTAATTTGCACTGACGAAAGAGACTTTATCCGGTCTAAAAAACAGGCCATTGTTGCTGTCGTTTGGAAGCGGCCCGTTATGGAACGCTATTGTATCGTATAACCCCGGTGTTGTAAAGTTCATAACCTGATTGAAGAACTCGGCCATTCCCGCTGCATCGTTCATTTCCTGGACAACCAGAATGTCCGGTTGTATGTTATTAATGATGGTTCTGAAATGAGGATTGCGTCCGGTAGAAGTGGAGCCGGGGTAGTTCAGAACATTATACGATTGCAGCCGAAGGGTATCATATTGCCCCGAGGCGGGAGAGGCGAACGCAAGGAGTAAACAACAGATTATTGTATGTACGGATGTGCGGAATCCTCTGAATCGAGGAGATAACTCGAAAAACGAACCTGCGAAGAGGCGAAATATGGGTTGGCTTTTACACTCAAAGAGTACATAAGAAATTCTGGAATGTCAAGCCATTTGGTAAGGGTAACTCAGGTTGGGTTGTTACCTCATAAAGAGGGTTATCGTCAGTTCGTTTGGTATTTTAGACCGACCGATTTGCTGGTCACGGCCATGTTCTCAAGGAACACTGTTCTCAGTGTCCGGTATTCCTTGTATAAAGTCACTGAGTATTTCCTGAGGATGAGGAGTTCGTCCTCCTCTGTCAGATCTTCGATAGTGACCTTGCAGGTTTCGTCTTCACCTTGCAGTTCACGAAGTCTCGAGAGCACGATTGCATGAAACAATGGATCCAAGCTGTTCATATTGCGAAAATAATCACCCATACTACCCCCGGCAAGTTAACATTGAATAAGAAAAGTGATTGATTGGAATGGGGGAGGTAAAGAACAATCTCCGGCCGGCTTTGGGAAACGGCCGGAGACAAGGTCACACTATTTGTATTGCATAAGGGGGATGTATCGAAAAGCAGTTTGCCGACTACTTCAACAAAGTCATTTTCTGTACTGAGACGTTGTCATTGCTGCGCAACTGGTACATATAGACACCGTTCGCCAGATTTCCCGCATGGAAATCGACTTCGTATCTCTTGCCCGATTCAGCTAAGCCGGAGAATAGCGTCGCCACTTCCTGACCTATCATATTGTAGACTTTCAGTGTGGCTTCACCAGACTTCTCCACGCTGAATTGAATCCTTGTTGAAGGATTAAACGGGTTCGGGTAATTCTGTGCGAGCCTGAATTCCAAAGGCGCTTCGGCGTTTCCAACATCTGCCAGCGTTCCGACGGTGACTTCCGTTGCATCCGTGTAATGGATGGTACCATCCAAGTCTATCTGGCGCAGGCGGTAGTAGTAATGGCCCTGCGCAACAGCTTCATTTGTCCATGTATAGTCGTGAGGTGTAATTGTGGTCCCCTGGCCGGGGAGGAAACTGTTGGCAAGTTCTGAGAAGTTTTCTTCGTCATCCGTACGGCGTTCAACATAAAAGCCGTAGTTATTCAGCTCACTTATTGTAGTCCAGTCAAGCCGGACGGAGTTGCCGTTTACCACTGAGCTTGTAAACGAAGCAAGCTGGATCGGCAGCGGGCTATCACTGAGCGTACCGATGGAATACTGCCCCGGGGTTGTTACCCCATCAAATGTTACTGATGTTCCCGTCGCTGATGCGCCGGACGCTATTTCCGTCCAGGTATCATCCGAGTTGAAGTCCCTCCTGAAAAGCTTCAGGTTTCCGGGCGACGCTTGATCCCCTGGCAGGATATTGCCTGTGGCAAAGCTCATCGAAGCGTTAAATGTTCCTGTTCCGAATTTGTTTACCACCCAGTACATCGGATACACACCATTAACACCGGCGGGTTGTGTACCTTCGGGTTTGTTGTTGATAATTGTGGAAACAATCTGGTCGTTGCCAGATTTATTTGTGAAGTTCACGATTAAACTGGTTCCCGTGAAGTTCACCACGCCTGTTGAATTCACATTCGCCGTAAATGAACTACCGGCCCCAAGCGGCGCTGTTGATACTGCCCATGCGGTGCCGTTAAGCAGCGATGCAATAAAGCCGTTGCCGCTGTTATCTGTCGATGTGTTACCGCTTCCATCATTCAGCCTCCAGTACGCAACATTGTGTGATTCATTTCCTGATCGTGTACGATGCATCTCTTCGCGGAGTTGCTGTGCTGTCAGGCCGGTACTCAGGAGTCTTACTTCTTCGATCAAGCCGTCGAACGGCCGTGAGCTTGATATCGGTGCGTTGTTTCCTATCATCGCAGCGATACCGTTATTGGTCGCGATTGTTCCGCTTTTTGCCGTTCTGCCGACTTCAACGCCATCCTTGTACAGAATCATGTTGCTTCCATCGTAGACTGCAGCAACATGTGTCCAAACACCAACTGAAAGGTCTCCGGATGTGGCGATCAAGGTTGTGGTTCCTGTGGTAAGCGTCTTCAAACGGAACCGCAGTTTAATGCCGTTGCTGTTGAATGTGCTCAGCATCCAGTAGTGATCCTGCTCGGCAACGCCGATGGATTTCGAGATGATGCGGGCATCATGTTGGCCAAAGCTCGTTGCCTTGATCCAGGCGGAAATGGTCAGCCCGTTGTTTCCTCCTCCAGTGGAGATGATGTCAGGCGTCCCTGCGGTAACGTAATCATTGACGCCATCGAAATGCAGTGCTTTGCCGGCTCCTTCAGCGAAGACGATCACAGGTACTGCCAGAAGTATGGCAAGCAAGCTGAAAACTGTGGCCAGTTTTTTCATGGTGAATCCTTTGTAAAGTGAATAGTTGTAAATAGAGTCCATGTGAACAGGTACCTGAGCCAGTGGATATAAGGGATGGATGGATAATTCTCACATCAAATATAGATGATGGACTGTTCTGGTTGTGTAGCGTAGCGCAACAAATGGGTACGTTATTCGATGGTTACGATTTACCTGATGCTGGGCTGTTGAGGAGAGACAATAAAAAAGCCGCAATTTTGTTCAAATTGCGGCTTTTAGGCTGGAAACGAGATGTTACTACTTCAGAAACAGCATCTTTCTGACATCTGAATTACTTTCGCTGGTCAATTTGTAAAAGTAGCTTCCTGTGGGAAAACTGCTTCCATCAATGTTAACGCTATACATTTGTCCGGACACGGCTTCTCCGGCGAAAGGTGTTGCCACAAGCTGGCCAAGAGTATTAAACACCTGAAGGGTGGTGTAGCCTGTCGTTTTTACGGTAAACTGCACCCTTGTGCTGGGATTGAAAGGGTTGGGGTAGTTCTGTTTCAAGGAAAATTCCCGGGGTGCTTCCTCAATCACTCCGGAAAGTGGGTCAACCGGCACGAAGACAGATTCGGTGAAGTGTATCGTACCATCCAAATCTACCTGTTTGAGTCGGTAATAATATGAACCGGTTGACACATTCTCATGAATCCATGAATATTCCTGTGGTTCAAGAGTAGTCCCGTGTCCAGCGACAAAGCTGTTCGGTACGTCAATATAATCACCTGTCTCGCCAATCCTTTGCTGAACGGTAAAGCCGAAGTTGTTTGTTTCAGAGACGGTTGCCCAACTCAGTTCAACATTCTGCCCGTTAAAAGATACGGAGGCATTGAAGTATGCCAGTTGAATCGGCAGGGGATTATCCACCGCTCCGCCAATGCCGAACTGTGAGAAGCCCGACATGCCGATGCGATGTGCAATTGGAGTTGAGTTTGATCCGGTTCCTGCAGCATGAATTCCATTGAGCGTCCACGCACTTACCCCGTTGGTTCGTTTGAGTATGCGCAAGGTGGAAAAGTCATTCACTCCGTAGAAACCATCAGCGTTGAGGTCAAGAGAATATGTCCCGCCTGTCAACCCGTTGCCTGCAGTGAGAGTCCAATATCCATCCACGCTGGCATTGGTAATGCTCGTGCCGCCATCACTCAACGGAAGCCCGAGTGTTCCCGGAATGGCGCTCGTAAATGTTGCCGTAATGGTTCCACCAGCCGAAGGTGCGCTGGTGAAGCTCACGGTGGCAGGGCGATAGTTCGATGAGCTGGCAACAGGCAAAAGCACGTTGCTCACTGTTGACGCCGCAAACCATCTCCGGAAATTACCGAGAACACTACCCGATGTTCTGACCAGTGTTCCCAACACTGAAGTACTTGTTCCGAGAATCAAGTTGCTGGCTCCTGTCGTCACCTTCCCGCTCGTCAGCGTGAGTGTATTGGTGACTGAAACATCAGAAGTAAGGGAAACGCCTGCCGCATTATTCACAGTCAGCCTGTAAAAAGGCCCGCCCGAGAGGGTCTGCGCACTGCTGCCGCTCATTGTCACAGTGGATGTACCAGATGAGAATGTTCCTGCATTTGACCACGTGCCAAGTATGTTGTGAGTGAATGAACCCGCATTGAATGTGGTTCCGCTGCCAATGGTCATATTGCCATTGACTGTAATGGCTGCACCTGCCGTAGCGGTCAACGTTCCTGATGTTGTAAAGTTTCCGGCGACTGTCATGGCAGAGGCCGGAAGCGTTTTCGTACCGCTGCCACTCAGAGTAAGGTTACCATAACCCTCGGCAGAGACGGCCTGGCCTACGCCGGCATAATTCACAAGGCTGGTTGCGCCGAATGTTTTGGTGGAGAACCCGGTCGCCATTCCGCCTGCCTGGTCAATCTGTAATGTTGCTCCATTCAGCACTTGGAGTGATTTACCGGAGTTTCCGGTGATG
>CAZWIN010000044.1:0-718 GCA_964633855.1 uncultured Chitinophagales bacterium | reverse complement strand
AGTAACCATCCGTTTTGAATATACCCGTTTGCACAATCAAGTCGCCGACAATATTCGCACTGGTCAAGCTGCGACTCATTGTGACGCCTGCAGTGTTGTTAATCCATAGTGTACCGTAATTGACAGTACTTGATGTGGAAAGGGCCTGTGCTGTGGTCCCATTATAATTAAAAACTACAGTTGCTATACCACTAATTGTTCCAGCGTTGAGGATGCCGTTTCCTGACCCTTTAAATTGGAGTTCTAAAATACTGCCGGGAACAAAAGAAAGTGTACGGTTATTGAGGTCTATTGATGAAATCTTATATACTCCCGTTCCAGTCCATTGAGAACTCCGTCGTAATTTGAGTATAGCATAATTTGTTCCACTGAAATCAAGGGTCCCTGCATTAGTGAAATCATGGCCGCCATCCTTGCCAATCGAGAGGTACTTACCCGTCCCGTCTCCACGAAGCGTTGCACCCGCCTCTATGATCAAAGTCCCGACCGATGAGGTGTTAATATTGACAGTGACTGTGTGCCCGGTTGCTATGGTAACATCATCATCAGTTGCTGGAACTCCTGATGGTGTCCAAGTTGTTGCAGAGTTCCAGTTACCAGAACCTGTACTTGTCCTTATCACTGCAATGGACTCCTGTGCAAAAAACAAACCGGCACCCAGTGAGAGGGCCAGAAAGAGTCGGGGGTTTCTCATACGGGTTTCTCCTGACTGACTATT
>CAZWIN010000043.1:931-13118 GCA_964633855.1 uncultured Chitinophagales bacterium | reverse complement strand
CCGAGGAATTCACTGGCTTTCATGGTTTCATGAGTAAGGACCTGCATCCCGCCGAACCAGATAATCGCCCCACCGGCAACAGCGCTGAGAAATTCCGTTGTTGGCGAAGCAAGGTTCCGTATTTTTGTGATCCGCAGGATAGTAGCAAAGTACTTTTCATTCTCCCGCATGAATTTTCTATTTTCAAACTGCTCCATTGCAAATGCCTTCACCACCTTCACACCCGTGATCGTTTCATACAGCACGGAGGTAATATCAGCAAGGCGTTCCTGTACCGACCCGCTCTCTTTGTGCACGCGGCGTCCGACAAGCGCAATCACCAGCAGCACCAGCGGGAAAACAACGAAAGCAATCAATGTGAGTTTCCAGCTCAGCAACAGTGTTATGGTAAGATACACCAGCACAAGAAGCGGCTCACGGATAAGCGTATAGAATGTCGCAGAAATTCCTGAGTTTACCACAGTGACATCATTCATCACCCGTGAAATAAGATTGCCGGTGCGCTCGTTCGTAAAGTACGCTAACGGAAGCGCATGGATATGCTTGTACAACTCGTTGCGCAAATCCCGGATGAGACCCTGTTCAACGAAGGTCATCAGATTGGACTGCAGGTATCCAAAAAGATTCTTGAGAAGAAACGCGCAGACAATGACAATACAGATGTTCAGCAACGAATCCTGAACATTGTCACTAAACACCAGTTGCTGGAACTGAGCGCCAATCGAATTTTTGATTCCCGTCAGCCAATCCGGGGCAATTGCCGGATCAGATTGTGTCTGCTGATGTGTTGCGGCCGAATTCTGATGAAACAGTGTTTCGAGAAGCGGGATGGTAAGATATATTGACACGCCGCTAAAGATCGAAAAGAGAACGGAAAACAGAATTGAGAGGGCGAGCCGTCCCTTGTACGGACGAAGGTATGTTAATGCGCGGAAGTAAATACTCATACAATATGTTTCACTTTGTTCAAATCCGCATTATTGATGGGGGGCAACATCCCAGATCCATTCGCCTTCCGGCTATTATACTCCCACAACTTTGCATAAAGCAACATCGAATACGCAGCATCCAGCACTGCGAGGATAAACCCGTGAATACCGTCCTTATAGCCTTGCTTTGAGAAAAACATGCGCAGGAAGTGCGAGAGAGGATTCAAAACAAAATTATGCCAACCAGCCCCTGCCTCTGGATCCCCTTTCAGTTTATTGGAAACCTGAAGCGACGTGTAATCGTTCATCTTCTGGATGTACGCGTGCATCGTTTCATAGGTATGATGAAGCAGCAATCCATCAAGCCTGCCCTTCGGCCCTTTGCTTTCAAAACCTCCATGAACTTCAGCATGATTTGCGGTGTAGCCATCTTTCCTGAAGAAGCGAAACTGGTAATCAGGGAACCAGCCGCCGTGCTCAATCCACTTGCCGAAGGCAAACGGTTTTCTGAGAATCTCGTATCCTGAAAAGGCTTCTTTACCTGACAGCACTTGTTTGATCTGCCCTGCAAGTTCCTGCGTTACTTCCTCATCAGCATCAATGACAAGCACCCAATCGCAGCTTGCATAGTGTATACCGCGCTCAACCTGACGGCTGGAACCGGGATACTCATGCTGGTATACCCGTTGAGTGTACTTTCGTGCGAGTTCGACTGTCCGGTCGGTGCTAAAGGAATCAACAACAATAATCTCATCCTTCAGCGTTGTCAGAACAACGGAAAGCCGCTGCATGTTCATTGAACTACAAGGTTGACGAGTTTGTTTTTCACGACAATGACCTTCACCAGTTTCTTGCCGTCCATATGCTTTCGCACGACGTCATCCGCAAGAGACAATGCCTCGAGTTCTTTCTCGGCCGTATCCACAGCAACACCTATTCGGGAACGAACCTTACCGTTGACTTGCACCACAACTTCAACGGTAGATTGCTGAAGTTTGCGTGAATCATATGACGGCCAAGGCTCAAGGGCAAGGCTTGTGGCATGGCCGAGCTTTTCCCACAGCTCTTCGGCAATGTGGGGTGCAAACGGGGCAAGCACAATTACAAAGGGTTCAAGAATTTGCCGCGGGCGTGATTCACCCCGTGTCACTTCATTCACAAATATCATCATCTGCGAAATAGCCGTGTTGAAGCGCAGAGCTTCAATATCTTCGCCCACCTTTTTCACGGTGGCATGGTATACGCGCTCAAGTTCCGGAGTCAACTGAACTTCTTTCACGTCAGGGTCAAGAGAGCCAGACTCATCAACATACAGCCGCCATACCCGGTTGAGAAAACGCAACACCCCCTCCACACCGCGGGTGCTCCATGGTTTCATCTCTTCCAACGGGCCCATAAACATTTCGAAGAGGCGCATGGCATCCGCCCCGCACTCTTTCACGATATCATCCGGATTCACGACATTGCCCCGTGACTTGGACATTTTCCGTGAATCTTCACCAAGAATAATCCCCTGGTGACGGAGTTTCATGAACGGTTCTGCCGTGCTGACATGGCCGAGGTCATAAAGAGCCTTGTGCCAGAACCGCGCGTACATAAGGTGCAGCACGGCATGCTCTGCGCCACCCACATACAGGTCAACCGGCATCCAGTATCGTTCCATTTGAGGATCAACGAGTTGCATTTCGTTCGCAGGGTCAATATACCGGAGATAATACCAGCAGGATCCCCCCCACTGAGGCATGGTGTTCGTTTCTCGGCGCCCCTTCAATCCCGTCTTTTGATCAACTACATTCACCCAATCTGTGGCGAGTGCCAATGGTGATTCCGTTGTACCGCTCGGCTGGAATTTTGCCAAATCCGGAAGCAAGAGAGGTAACTCATCAACATTCAGCGCCCTCATTGTTCCATCTTCAAGATGAACGATCGGAATGGGTTCGCCCCAATACCGCTGACGTGAGAAGAGCCAGTCCCTGAGTTTGTACTGGATCATTCCTTTGCCCAATGACTTTGTTTCAAGCCAGTGAATGACCAGTTTTTTTGCTTCTGTGGGGCTTACACTATTGAGTGATACTTCATCGTTGGATGAATTGACAAGAACGCCACGCTCATTGTCGCTGAAAGCGGACTCCTGAACATTTCCTCCTGCGACAACCTCAACAATCGGCAGTCCGAACTTCCTGGCAAACGCATGATCACGCTCATCATGTCCCGGCACTGCCATGATGGCTCCCGTACCATACCCCATCAACACATAATCAGCTATCCAAACAGGAATCTCTTTCTTTGTTGCAGGGTTGACCGCATACCCTCCCGTAAAAACACCGGACTTGTCGGTATCAATGCCTCTTTCAATATCACTTTTGGTTCTAGCCTGCGCCTGATATTTCTCCACAGCTACACGCTGCCCGGCCGTGGTGACTTTGCCGACAAGCGGATGCTCGGGAGCAAGCACCATATACGTTGCTCCAAAAATTGTATCAGGCCTCGTCGTAAAGACGCGTATGTGTTCCTCACTGCCTTTCAAAGGAAAGGCAATTTCCGCACCTTCAGAGCGACCAATCCAATTCCTCTGCTGTTCAAGAGTCGAAACAGGCCAGTCAAGACCGTTGCTGTCATCGAGCAACCGCTCGGCATAGGAAGTAATGCGCATCATCCACTGTTTCATCGGACGACGCTCAACCGTATAGCCCTTTTCGGTCCACTCCGCTACCTCTTCATTGGCAAGTACGGTACCAAGAGCTTCGCACCAGTTGACCGGTATCTCCGCAATATATGCAAGCCGGAAGTTTGCGAGGACGTCGTGCCGCTCTTTCCTGCTCATCTGCTTCCAACCTGAAGCTGTAAAGCAGCAATGTTCGTCATGACAATACAGCGAACAATCAAGCTTGGAGCATCCGGAATCCTCGAATTCCTGAATCAGGTCATCGATCTTCCGGGCTTTTTTCACACGGTAATCATACCAGGCGTTATAGATTTGGAGAAAAATCCACTGTGTCCATTTATAGTAAGTCGGGTCCGTCGTGTCAACCTCCCGGTCCCAGTCATAACTCAGCCCGAGCATTTTGATCTGCCGGCGGAACGTGGAGATATTTTGCTCCGTGGTGACGCGTGGATGGATGTTTGTCTGCATTGCATAACGCTCCGCTGGAAGCCCGAACGCATCCCACCCCATCGGGTGCAGAACGTTATATCCTCTCATTCTCTTGTAACGGCAGAGAATGTCGGTTGCAGTATATCCTTCAGGATGTCCAACATGGAGGCCCGCACCGGAGGGATATGGAAACATGTCGAGGATATACACCTTCGGTTTACCCGGCTGGATATCGGTACGGAAGGTTTTTTTCTCCTCCCAATACTGCTGCCATTTGGATTCTATGGATTGAAAAGGATAATTCATCAGTGTTTTGAATACTGGAATACTCTGTGGAGATACTACGTGCCTGCAATGAAACAGACAACAGCACGCATCGCTACCCTGTACCACAAGCAATGTTCTGTAATTAAGAGAATTTAGCCAATCACTGACTTACAATCAACGCTTAATGGACCTTCAGGACCATCAAGGTGATGTCATCAGACTGAGGTGTGCCTTTGGTAAATTGCAGGATGTCGTGATGTATGGCGTCTGTAAGTGCCTGGACGGGTTCATGCACTTTTTGTTGGATCAGTGTTTCGAGCCGTTCTTCGCCGTATTCTTCCGACGACTTGCTCATGGCTTCGCTGACACCATCGGTGAAAAGAACGAGAAGGTCATTCGGCTTCAGTACTACTGTGGATTGTTCATACGGGGTCATTGTAGGCATGATACCGAGGATCATTCCTCCGGACTCAAGCCTGTCTTTTGAGCCATCTTCATGAATGAGGTACGGGTAATTGTGTCCGGCATTTACATATGTCAACGTCATGGTACGCGGATCAATAAAACCCCAGAAGAAGGTGATGAACTTGTCAGCGCCGGTGTTCTGGCACATCAAGTCATTCACCCGTGCAGTGAGCTCACTGAGAGAAACGCCGAGAGGAACAAGCGCACGGATGGTTGCTTGTAAATTTGCCATGAGCAACGATGCGGGCGTGCCCTTCCCGGAAACATCCCCAATAGCTATAACGAATCTTCCATCGGCGGTGGGAATTACATCATAGTAATCTCCGCCTACCTGCTTGGAGGAAATGTTCGCTGCTGCAATATCAATCGACGGAATTGAAGGCAGCACGCTGGGCAACAGCCCTTTCTGAATTTCGCGTGCAATCTGAAGCTCGTCTTCAAGCTTTTGCTTCTCGATGGCTTCCTTGAAGAGCCTCGCGTTTTCAAGCGAGATGATCGCAAGGTTCCCAAGTGACGAAAGAAGCTCCAGATCCATCTGTGAGTACGGCTCCCTGTTCAGTTTCTCGCCGAGACAAATGAGCCCTCTGGTCTCACCCTGTATCTGCATCGGAACAATGACAGTCATACCGGCTGCAACAAGGGGCTCAACTGCATCACTCCCCTTTTTGGAGGCAACATCCGAGACCAGCACACCGGTTTTGAATTTTGTCAGACCTTTCAGAAACTCCCCCTGCGGAATCGGGCCATCTACCCGTGCCGAGGCGACCGTCATGTCAGGGCCTTTGCTGAGACAAATCAGATAACGATTGACGCCAACCTGACCCAGGATAGAGAACACAAGCAGCCGCACAAGTTTTTCCGGATCAAGAACGCCGCTGAATTCCTTTCCGACTTCAAAGAGCGTGTTCAGCTCCTGAATTTTCCGGTCGAGCTTCCGATTGACCTGTTGTACTTCTTCAATAGTCCGGCTTTTGTCAATTGCTGTTGCGGAAATATTTCCCAATGACCGGAGATAGGTGGCTTCCTTCTCCTCGAGCTTCTTTTTCGAAAGGCGTTCACCGAAACAGAGAATCCCCACAGGGCGTTCGGCAATGAACATCGGGAGCAGAAACTTCACACCAAGCTGTTTGAAATCTTTTACCCATGGATGACGCGTCGCGCTGAGTCGTTCGATAAAAATAAGCGATGCCGACAAGCCTTTCACTGAGAATTTCCTGCCTACCACCTCCTGCGGAAACCCCTTCACCATTTCCACGAGAAACTCGCCTTTCCGCCGTTCGAGCAACGCCATACCCTTTGTGGACAGCAGTTTCCCCATGAGTGTGAGGAGAATGTGGCTGAGGATGAATTTCAGGTCAACGGAGGAGTTGATGACCTTGCTGAATTCGAAGAGTGCCGCATGTTCAAAGTGGCTCTCATAAGAACTGACAGGAGGATTTCCTGCGGGTTGCTTACGGGGAGGCGTACGGGATTTCATAATATTAGAGCTGAACTGCTATCGGGGGAGGAACTTAATGAGGCGCACTTGATTGCTGCCGGGAGTGATATTGTATTCAACCTTGTCCATCAACGACTTCAACAGATACACACCAAGCCCGCCACGCTTGAAATGGGAAAGGTATTCCTTCATGTCGGGGGATGAGATCCCGCCCGGATCGAATTGTTTGCCGTTGTCGGAGATTTGTACTTCGAACCTTCCATTGCCGCGGTTGACATCAATAGTGATTTCCTTTGAAGGATCGAAGTTGTATGCATGTTTGATGACGTTCGTACAGGCCTCGTCAATGGCAAGCGCAATTTTGCTCGTCTCTTCATCAGTAAAGCCAAACTCGCGCGCTGCGGCCGAGACAAACTCCCGCACTTCAATCAGTCGTTCGGTTTTGCTTTCTATTTTGAGGCTCTGGTGCTTCACCTGCTCTTCTGCCTACCTGGAGGACTCAAAAAAACGCTTGATTGCTTCGCTCTCCTCCTTGAAGATCTCGTACAACAACGGAAACCCGAGAAGGTCGAATACGTTGTACACTTTTGGCGAAAGGTTTGTGAGCTTGATATCGCCCTTGTTCTTCCGGACATCCTCGATGAACGCCATGAATACTCCGAGCCCGGCGCTGCTGATATAAGACAGGTCTTTGCAGTTGACTACGATGTTATAGCGCTCAATCTTAAGAAGGTTCAGAAATGCCTCCTCGAGTTTCGGCGCGGTGTGCGCATCGAGATAGCCCTTCAACTCGAGCACGTTGATGCTCTGGTTCTCGCGCTGTTCAATTCTAAAGTCGCTCATCGTACATCCTCCGATGGAAAATTATCACGCTCGACCGGACACTCCGTTGCCCAACCATTTCAGCACCACAATAGTCAGGTCATCGTCATTTGCCAGCTTTTGTTCTACGTGGGTATTCACCGACCCGAGGATATGCGACTTGATGGAAGCCGCATTTCCCTCACTGGCATGGAGAACAGTCTCCATAAGCCGTTCATACCCGAACTCGTCGTCTCCGCGACGAGCTTCCGTAACGCCGTCGGTATACAACACACACACGTCACCCTCACGCAGGGTGAAGGTCTGTTCTTCCATGCTTTCAGAAAACGTGGAATCCTTGCTCAAGCCAAGGCCCATACCGGAAGGCCTGACATAGGCGGCCTTTCCTTGCGAGACATACAACATCGGACAATGGCCTGCTCGGGAGAGTGTGAGCGTACCGGACGCGAAATCAACAACGGCATAAATTAAGCTAATAAATGAGTGTTTGTCAATTGAAGAAGCCAGAACCTCATTCGCCTTGATGACAAATTCCCTGGGCGAGGGATACAGTTTGCATAGTGATTGAAAGATGCCCTTCACTTCGGACATGTAGAATGCTGCAGACACGCCTTTTCCGGAGACGTCACCGACAATAATACCAAGCTTGGAGTTGTCCAACTGGAGAAAATCATAGTAGTCACCACCGACTTCAAACGCGGGTGTTGACACTGCATCGAGCTCAAGCGACGGAAATTGCGGGAGCACCTGCGGAAGGAGCTTACGTTGCATTTCCTGTGCAAGCATCATTTCCCGTATAAGGCGTTCCCGTTCAATGGAGGTTTTGATCAGGCGCGAATTCTCTATTGCCACAGTCGCCTGGTCGGCGAAAGCAGAAATCACATCCACATCATCTTTGAAAAAACCGTGTGATGTCTCTTTTGTCGCGTACAGGATACCAATCGGCCCGCTGTGAGAAACAAGGGGCACAATAACCATGGATGCGGCTGCGAGTTTTTCCTTCTTCAGGTGCTTGAACCGCGGATCGTCCTGGATATCATCAATAACAATCGGCTTCCGTTCCTGCAACACTACATCGCGCAAATTTGATAGCGTACCGGAAAGCAGGAGTTCGATCTCCCTCTGGCTGATATTTTTAACCCCAACCATCTGGAAACCACCCTCACCCGCAGAAGCAGGAATGCTTTTCCCGGCCGGCTCAGAATAGTGAATAATCTCCAGCCAGCACCCCTTCGCTTCGCAGACCTGCAGGGTCATGGAGGTCACCGTGTCAACGAGTTCGTCGAAATCAAATACCTGTGTTACTAACTTGCTGAGGTTATGAAGCGAAGTGACTTCCGTCGTCTTTCTGTCGAAGGCCTCCGCTGTCGGCAAATGGAACAATGTGCTGACAAACGCCATACCTGCATACACATTGCCAAATACCAGCATCAGTGAAACAAACTGCTTCAGTGGATAAGAATAGTAGAGCATTGACTGATGCACGGAAGAAAACTGGCTGAGGCCGATATTCAGCCCGAGGAAACAGAGGAAGAGAAAGAAGCCGTAAATGAGGCTGAAGATCTTTTCTTTTTTGGTGAGATACACTATCCACGACAACCTGAAGGAATTTATCAGAGCGAACACAATAGCAAACCCGTAGAGAATCCCGGTGAAGATACTTGATTCCAACGGTTCGAGAAGTACAGTCGAGCCCGCAGTTGCGGCCACAAGAATCAGAAAGATACGGAAGTTTCTCGCCGTGGACTTCTTCCGTTTGTATAGAACGAGATCTGTTAATATGAGCAGGAGAAGAACAGTGTAGGCTCCCAGTGAGATGCACAGGATCGTGGCGACAAATTGGGTCCCGTAATCAAGCGGAAGGAGTGCGTATTCCTTTGCATCGAATTGTTGGTTGACTGAAGTCCCGGTGCCGATGACAAGGAGCAGAACAATCAACGTCGCAATCAGCATGACCCCGAGTTTCTTCATCGGGCTTTGTGTCCGCTTCTTCGCGCTGATATACAGCACAAAGTAGAGCAGCACAAACGCCCCGATAATCATGAGATCGCGTGCGACGCTGAGCCCGCCCGCTTCCAACGCTACGTTCTTTCTGACCAGGTCAATAACAAACACGACCAGCAAAAGGAGCAGTGCGCCGCCGAAGAATAGTATCCTTCGTAGTTTCATTTCATCTCGGGTTCAGAGAGTATCAGACTGGAATCCGGAGCCAGGAGTCGCCTTTGTATTTCTTGTACATCAATACAGTATACGAGATGATGTATAAGGGTAACGCAAGCCATGCACCCATCACCCCCCCGCCAAGGACAACGCCAAAAACATACGATGCAGGGAGGAAGATCACCCAGTGTGTCAGGACTTCAATGAGCATCACATACATCGTTGCCCCTGCCGCTTGCAGAGCATTGGCAAGTACGATGCCCCCGGCATAAAATATTTGCCCCGCGCCTGCCAGCCGGAGAATCGGCCGCGCGGTATCAGCAACATGTGCATCAGTGGTAATCAACACAATCACTGCATCAGGCAAAAGCATGAAGACCAATCCGAGCACTATGGTGAAGTATGTTGCCAACCTTGCCGCTTCCATCCCGTATCGTCGCGCCATCACCGGATTGCCATTACCAAGACTTTGTCCGACGAGTGTCTGTGCACCAATGCCAAAACCGAAACACGGCAGGAACGACATGAAAAGAGCAGAAATAACGACCTGACTTGAAGCCTGCTCACGCGTCCCAAGGGTCCCTGTAATGGCAACAAATACCAGAAACCCCAACAGAATAAGAATATTCTGCAATGACACCGGAGCGGAAATCTTCACAATTTGCTGTATTACTGTACTGCGTGCACTCAGTGCATGATAATATTTGTAGGTTTTTCGGTAAGAAGGAAGAAAAGTTGCGCCTACAAAGAAAGCGCACCCGATAAGATTGCTGACTGCTGACGCGCATCCTGCGCCAGCCAACCCCATTTTCGGCAGGCCCAGAGCGCCGAAGATCAAAAGGTAATTCAGGACGACATTGGAGAGGTTTATGATAATCGCTGAAATCATAAACACCTTTGTGTGACCTATTCCATTGAAAAAGCCGCGATACGAAACGACAATAAGGAAGAACGCAAGTCCGACAAACCGCCATTGCATGTACTCCGTCCCTGCGGCGGCAACCAGAGGGTCACTGGCAAAAAAATCAAGCATATTGTATGAAAACAGATACCCGAGTATTCCACACAACCCGCCGACTGCGAGCGAAAGCAAGAGTGAGTTGTTGAGCACCTCCCCTGCGCCACGGTAATCCTGTTCGCCTGTGCGACGTGCCGCGAGGACGTGCGTTCCGGTTGCCATACTTGAAAAAAAACTGGTGACAGCCCATGTCGCCAAGAGCCCGAGACCTAGTGCTGCCAGGACTACTTCAGTGTTCTGAAGGCGGCCAACCATTGCCGTTTCGGAAACGGAAACCACCATCTGGGAAGAGAGCCCGGCTACAGCCGGAGTGGAGATCCGGAGAACACTACGCGAGAGCGGCTTATCGGGAAAGAAGTTCATACTCTCGCGTGTGCACCCAAAATTTCAGATGAGTAAAGAAGCAGAAAGTGCGGGACTTACACCGAGAGCTGAGCGATAAACCTATCAACGTCACGGGCTGCAGCGCTCTTTGGGTAATCCTTCTTGATTTTCTTGTACAATTCCAGAGCGTGCTCCTTCTTGCCTGCTTGCACATAATTGCGTGCAGCATGAACAAGATTCTCCGCGGCAGTAACATCATCAGCATATTTTGTTGCGGCCTTTTCAAAATTCGATGCTGCCTCGGCAGGATTACCCTTTGCCTCATAGCATGAAGCAATACCAGCAAGACGTGAAACATCCAGGACATCATCCGTCGGTGAAAAATCCTCGAACTGGGTCAGTGCATCATCGTAGCGCCCAAGGTTGTAATACGAGTTTGCAAGGTAGAAGCGTGCCGACTGTCCGGCAGAGGTACTGCCGTAGTTATCCACTATTGATTTGAGCCCGATAATATTCCGCTCTGGTACGCCGTCCACCGCTTGCTGGTACTGGTTTCCATCAAACAACTGAAGTACCTTGCCGAGTTCGGCTGCCGCCTTTTCATTGTTTGCATTGCGATTGTTCACCAGAACAACGATAAGAATAATGACAGCAACAAGGGAGGTCAGGCCTATTGAAATGTACCGCTTGTTTTGCTCATACAACGTCATGGTCTTCGCATACGTTGAAATGAGCGCATCTTCCTTCAACTCTTTTTTACTGATCTTCTTTTTGGGGTTAAGCATAACATCCTTTCATAACTGTGTTCCTTGTTTCACATTGCTCCAGCAAATCCGAGTGCGCCCGTCGGGAGTCGAACCCGAAACCTTTGGCTCCGGAGGCCAACACTCTATCCAATTGAGCTACGGGCGCAAGTAAGAAGTACGGCAACTGGACTATTGCAGGAATCCTCAGGTCAAAGGGAATGATATTTTCTCTCATTCCTGCTCTGTTACGTAACATACCAAAAAAAGGGCTGCAATTCAACCTAAAAATAGGAGGTTTGACCCAATGCCGGTGTACGCCTGAGAAAGCGATTTGATACGGTGGTTAAGAAGAGAATGAGCAGGAGAAGAAGAACACAGTATGCCGCAGCTGTCCCGAAATTGTAGCCCCGAAGTTGAGCGAGGATCTCAATTGAAATCGGCCTGCTTGAGTATGAGTAGAGAAGGACGGAAGAAACAAATTCACCTAATGCTGCAATCAAGGTTAACACGGCGCCGGCAATAATGCCAGGGAGGATAACGGGCATGATGATCTTAAAGAACCTCCGGCTCGCTCCCGCACCCAATCCCTTTCCCGCTTCAATCAGAGAATCATCGAGCTGCTGTAAAGCCGCTGAAGTTGAGCGCACCACAAGTGGATACGTACGGATAACATATGCAAGCGGAAGTATCCAGAATGTACCAACCAATACAGTGTTTGCCGTGAAAATGGTGGGAGAATTGAAAGCAAGAATCAGGTTCAAGGCAACAACTGTCCCCGGCAATGCAAACGGCAGAGAAACAAGCATGTCCAGCAAGAGACGGCGCCCCGGCTTCATCCTTGAAAGCATGTACGCAATTGCCGGAGCTACGATGAGTGCCGCTACAAGCGTAAGCCCTCCCATCAGCAGGCTGTTGCCTATCGGC
>CAZWIN010000043.1:0-913 GCA_964633855.1 uncultured Chitinophagales bacterium | reverse complement strand
AATCCTTGTGGTTCAACAGCAAGCTTTGTGTAGTTTTCCACTGTATATTCTGAAGGAAGTAACTGCCATGTCCACGAGCCCTCGCGTGCGAATGAAATCAGAATGATAGTCAGCATGGGGAGCAACTCAATCACAATAATGAATATCCCTACGCTGATCAGAATGGTACGACCGAGCCTGGACATGCCAAGCGTACCGCTTCGCACAACCCCTTTGGTGCGAACACTATTGTCTCTGTTTGCAGAAAGCCTGAGCAGAACAAAAAACAGAACGGAGATGATGGTCAGGCCGATTGCTTGTGCAGCAGCGATTTCCATGTCTCCGTTCAGTTTGGCATTATACATCTGCAGCGTCATGAAGCGCGTTTCGCCCCCAAACAGAAGCGGGGCCGAGAATGAAGCCATGCTTGCCATGAATGTCAGCACGGCTGCACCGATAAGCGCCGGTCTGAGTTGTGGTAACACAACCCGCATCATTGTACGCCATTGATGCGCTCCAAGACCCCGGGATGCTTCGATTAACGATCCGTCAAGTGAGCGAAGAGCACCAGTGAGGAAGAGGAAAAAGTACACATTAAAGGAATAGGCGTGAATGGCAATGATCGCGGGTTGGCCGTTCATCCTGAATGGGACTTCAGACGAGTCCACTATCACCTGTAACCCACGCGGAAGAATACCGCTCTCCCCAAACACAAACAGAAAAGCAATTACCCCCACCAGTGGCGGGAGTGCAATCGGTAATACAGCCAGCCGTTCAAGCCAATGCCTGAACGGAACATCAGTTTGTGTAACAACAAGGGCGAGAACTCCGCCAACCAGACAGCTTGCAATGACAGAGAGAAGAGAGACCCACACGGAATTCCAAACAGCTTCCCAGTTCGCTGCATTCGAAAAATCAAAAAGCGTTCGATAAT
>CAZWIN010000042.1:3885-13411 GCA_964633855.1 uncultured Chitinophagales bacterium | reverse complement strand
ATGAAGGTCGAGTTTAGAGGAGTATCGTCCGCCTGTTGTTTGCTCGATCACTGTAGTCCACTCGCCAACCGTCCCACCTGCGCGGGCAAAATCTATTGTTGGCGTCATGATATTCTGCCCCGTACATATCGCCCGTTCGAGAGACTCTCTCGCAGCGACAAAACTCCCGTGGTCGCGATGTGTCTTCCACACCTTCAACTCGGTAGCTCGCTGGTGTTCGAATGCTTCATCTTGTGCTGTTGCCCGCGGACGAGCCAGCTGCTCTGAAAGACCTACGGGTTCTTTGAACTTGTTTACTCCGACGACTATTTCTTCTCCCGAATCAAGCCGGTGCTGACGCTCCGCCATTGCTTTTGTCAATTCATGCCCCAACATCCTGATGGATTCTCCGTAGCCCATGGTTCTCATGTCTCCGGCGATGGAACGGGCTTTCGCAATCATGTGTGCAGTCAGGTTTTCAATGACCGGGTTGCCGGCGAAGATATCGGGATAATCAGAAATCTTTGTTTCATGCTGGAGTATTTGCTGGGTACGGAGGCTGAGCGTTTGCTCCATCTGGTCGGGAAGCGAAAGAGCTTCACGAAATCCGGGTAATTGCAAAGCATTCACACGGGCATCAGCGGAAAGAAGAACAGGTAATGCCTCAAGTGCAATCCGGACAATGTTGTTCTCCGGTTGTGAAGCAGAAAGCGAAAGCGAACGAACCTGGCACCCTGCGCGAAAAGCAACGCTATTGATACCGTATTCTTCCTCGCAGAGTTGAGTCCAGAGTTTGTTGTACGCCCTCACCTTGCATATTTCCGGGACAAGCTCGATACCGCTGTTTATGAAGAATGAAATTCTACGTACGGCCCGTTCAAATGCTTCTTTGCCGAGGTTTTCCCGGATACTGTCAAGCACAATCAACGCATTGCCGAATGCATATCCGATTTCTTCTTCGGGGCGGGCGCCGCTCTCCATGTAGTGATAGCCACATACATTGATTGGGTTCCAGTGCGGGACATGTTCTGTGGTGAAGGTGATGATGTCACTGCTGAATCGCAGAGAAGTTTCCGGCGTGAAAATACTCGTCCCGCGCGCAACAAATTCCTTCATGAGGTCATTTTGCACTGTACCGCGCAGTGTATTCCAGGGTATGCCGCGTTTTTCGGCAACAATCAGGTATAATGCAAGAAGATAAGGTGCCGGAGCATTGATCGTCATAGAGGTGTTAATGGAGCCGAGATCAATATCTCTGAAGAGCACTTCCATGTCTCCAAGATGAGCAATACTTACCCCGCAGCCGCCGACTTCCCCTGCCGCCATCGGGGCGTCAGGGTCATAGCCGTTTTGTGTTGGAAGGTCAAAAGCAACTGACAGCCCGGTCTGGCCGTTCCTCAGGTTTTCCAGAAACCGTTTGTTGGATTCCTCAGCATTTGCAAAGCCTGCATAGGTCCTGATGATCCAGGGTTGTCGTTGTTCGATTCGCAAGTTAAGGCCGCCCCTTTTTTGAAATCAACTCCCAGTAATCAAGGTCGAGAACGACATTGCTGTTATATACTTCTCTGTGAGTATTTGAGTCGCGCACTTTTGTCCGGAAATCTTTCGAGGTGAAGGGATCCTGGTTCTTTACCACAACCAATTGCAAACGAAGTGCACCATGAGTAGATGAGATATCCGACCGCTCAAGAACATTGGTGAACGAATACAATGTGTCGCCCGCATACACCGGGTTTGCGTGAGAACCGGAGTTGATGGCAGCGATGCCGAGCCGGTTCTCGATTCCATTAAATGATTGGGCGTAACCGATGGAGATTGGAAGCCCGCCATACACGAGAGGCTTCCCGCTCGTCAACAATGTGTCAAAATGGACCTTCGCGCTATTTTGGTATAGCCGGGTGAAACACATGTGGTCTGAAGAATTGATGGTCATGCCATCAATATGGAAGATGGTTTCACCAATGCTGTAATCTTCAAAGAAAAAAGTTCCGCCCGTATGACGGGCGGAAAATGGATCGGGAGAATGCGACAGCAACCTATCAATTGCTACCGACTTTGCCATGGGGGCCACCGGATCACGCAGATAAGGTGTCGCACCCTCCCTATTCTTTTTGACCATGACCCACCGGATGTACTCCAGAACAATCTCATCACGTTGGTTAACGGCTATGGTCTCGACAAATACAATTCCTGATTTTTGATCGCTATTCTCTTTCAACCCGATGACTGTTGCCCGTGTCCGTATTTCATCTCCCACCACAACCGGCTTGCCCCATACAAATTCCGCGTATCCGAGGTTTGCCCTGGCATTCAGCGAAATCTGCCGTACTGTTTGGCCAAGCACGGTATGAAAAACAATCAGAGGATGAACAAGCCCGTTGGAGTCACAGAAGCGCGGTGTCCGGTCTCCGGTAAAGGAGATGTACGCCACGCGATCTGCGTGCGTGAGAACTCTGGGTGTAGGGCACTCGAACTCTTGTCCTATATTGAAATCCTCGAAGAAATTTGAGAACGAACCCTTATTCATCCTGTTCATTGCTTTAAGAAGTTTTGTAAAAACGGCCTGACAATCACTTGTAATGCAAGCACCTCTTCCGCACCTTCGAAGATGGAGAGGACTCGTGCATCGAGAAAATATCGCGAGACGGCATATTCTTCGGAGTAGCCCATTCCGCCGTGAAGCTGCATAGCTTCACGTGTTACCCACTCGGCATCTTTGCATGCAAGAAGCTTGACGAGGGAGGCATTGGTTCCGCCTTCATTGTTATCCATTGCTGCGGCGACACGGTAGGCAAGCTGTCTGTTTGCCTGGATTCTCGCTGCCATTTGCGCGAGCTTGTATTGTGTCAGTGAGAAATCAGCAAGGCTCTGTCCGAACAGTTTTCGTGATTTTACGTAACTGACTGCGGAACGGAATGCCGCTTCCATTACGCCCAATGCACGTGCGGCGGTTTGAATTCTTCCACCTTCAAACCCCTGCATCTGAAGATAAAATCCACGTCCCTCTTCGCCGATGAGATTTTCCGCCGGGACAAAGTAGTTTTCAAACGAGACAGCGAAGCTGTGCATACCGCGGTAGCCGATTGTTGGTATTGCACGTCCTTCAACTGTCCCACCGTTCGGCTGAATGTTTTTGAAATGATATTCGTTGCCATCAGCCTGGTAGGGCTTTTCGACAAGGAAGAGAGAGAGGCCTTTATGGCCTGATTCAATGGATCCCGTTCGTGCGAGAAGGCAGAATACGTCAGACCTCCCTGCAAATGTCACCCAGGTTTTTTCGCCGTTGATAAGATATCCGCCATCGGTTTTCGTGGCTGAAACTTTGACACCAGCGACATCTGAGCCTGTGTTCGGCTCCGTCACGGCAACACAGACCATTTTCTCTCCGGATGCGATACGGGGAAGCCAGCTGGTTTTTTGCTTATCGCTTCCACCTGCCAGCAGAGCTTTTGCGCAAATCTCCGGCCGTGTGAGAACGCTGCCGCCGGCGCCAAGGCTGCCGCGGCTGAGTTCCTCTGTGGCGATGATCATGACAAGATGATCAACAAAGCTTCCGCCGAATTCCGCCGGAATCGAAATGCCAAATACGCCGAGTTCAGCAAGTTGCTTGAGAACACTGTCGGGGACGATTCTATCCTTGCGGTGAGTCTCTTCCGCCAAGGGAGCGATAACGTCATCGGAAAATTTTGCAAACATCTCTTTGAAATCATTGTGCATGGCATCGAGCCCGGGGTTTCCTGAAGAATCCCGATCCCGTTCGAGTACCATATCGCCAAGATGAGTCCAGTCAGCTCCGTGATCATGCAGCCGGAGATGATTTGCCAGGTCGAACAGTTCTTCTAGCGGAGCAACGGAATGCAATCCGAAATCTTCATAAGCGTAGAGAAGGTGTCGCGCAAGTTGAATGACCGATTGAGAAGTGTACAGTACAGCGAGTTGCCTTTCAAATTCACCTGCATTTTCCTTTTCGGCATACTCTACCAGGGTTTCAACGGCAGCTGCCTCCGCAAGGAATCTGGCGAGGTCCATTGCCTGTACCTGTACATGATTGAATTGGGCAGGGGAGATAGAGCCCTTCTCCTGAATCCTGTTGGCGAGCGATTGCCCTAAAAACTGAAGAGCTTCGCGCTGGACTTTTGTTGAGCGCCTGAGTATCGGCAAGTGATGTACTTTCACATCCGGTTGTTCAGTCGTGGGTAACAACGGTTAGCTCCAGTTCTTTGAGTGTAAATCCCGAAGCAGCGATATCCTGATCTGTGATGGTATTTCCGCGTAATCCGGCAATCACAATCCACCAATCTGTTCCGACAACTGCCTTATCTGCAAGCCGGTTACCGTCAACTTCGGCGCCTGAACCATTGCGTGCTGCCTTTGTATATGCAACAGCAAGATTCAATGCCTGGATTGCTCTGTCTCTGGTTGGTGTCCATGCCCGTTGTATGGGTTCAATTTGGTCAGGATGAAGAATCCACTTGGCAGCATAACCGCATCGTCGTGCATTCAGTGCATCGCTCTCTGCGAGCAGCAACGCTTCATATCGCCTGGTCATCTGTTTGAGAAAGCCATCCCCATAACCGTTGTTGTTGAAGGTGGCCGGATTCTGCATTAGCATACTGTTGTATTTTTCCGGAGACATTCCCTCTGGCTTTGTTGGCCTGATCGGAAGTGTTCCTGTCACTGCATCCACGGCGTCCTTCCCGTATGCCGCGGCAATGATTGGTAATGACTGACGTGCGAATAGCTGGTCGTGTGTCCATGTGTCCGCCTCCACCATTGCTCCTGTTGTTCGGGCAAAATCCCACGCGCCGAAAATCAGGGTGGTTACCTGATCAATTGATGCGATCTGCTCGGCTTCGAGAAATGCCCGCGGTGATTCAATCAGAACTTCAAAGCTGATTGTGTTGGAGTGGCCCGAAGCTTTTTGGATACTGTTGACGATGGTAATAACATCGCGTACTTCCTCTGCGTGTTCTGTCTTTGGCAGGACGATCGCGTCCAGTTTGTCACCGGCTTGTGAAACAACTTCCACGATGTCCTTTTCGAAGTACTCCGTTCGTATGTTGTTAGGCCTGAATGCGACAACCCTGTTTCCAAAATCGGCGGTGTTCAGGACCTCCGCAACAAACTTGCGTGCGAAGGCTTTGTATTCTGGATGATCGGGAGAAGCATCCTCCAGATCGTAAAAGAAAAAGTCAACGGGCAGCTCGCATACTTTTTTCATGAGCTTCAGGCTTGTTTCTCTTCCGTCAGTTTCGGGATTGCCGCCGCTCTTCATTTTAAATGCCGGGACGGCCATTTCTCCGCGACGGTAGTACGGAACATGTACACCCTTCACCATTTCCCGGTGTTGGCGATGCTTCTCCTGGGTTTTCCTGATATGATGTGTAATCTCGGAAAGGGTCATGGCTCAGTCATTAATTTTGAAAATAGGGAAGTAGGAGCATTTTCCAGCATCGTAATCTCTGGCAAGCAACGGGATTTCATCAAACGAGTATTCCTTGTGTCCGTTGAGATGTGGCATCCAGCCGGTATCTTCCGCAAAACGGATTGCGGTCCGTCCCTGCGGATAGCGTGCATAATGTGTGTGAACGTGTTGGTGGCGGTTAATACATTCCATTGCGCGAAGCGTGGTGATGGTCATGCCATGCTTCCATCCTGCCGTAGTGACAACGCCCTGCCGCGCAAGTGCCTTGATTGTCGCCCTGATCATCGGCGAGCCCACGTAGTCAATGAAGATGCTGACACCGAGTCCGTTTGTACGTTCATTCACTATGGAAAGAAATTTTTGTTCCGACTCCTGGTACAGCTTTTTGTATTCAGGATCTGTGCGGTATTTCTCTTCATCGAATTCAAGCCCGGGAAATTGTCGTCGGTCAATCGGGTGGATACCCATCTTCTTGAATTCACAGAGACGGTCGTCATTTGCAGAGAGCATTGCGACACGGCAACCGTTGAATTTTGCAAGTGCCAGTTCAGCGTATGAAACTCCGCCGCCCCATCCCCATACATGCGGAGCCGGGCAATCTTCCTCCGTCATCTGGATGCGCCACACCTTGTATGCAAGGTTCCAGTTGGACCAGGCGGTAATGTAACGCAGGGAAAAAGCCGCCCACTGTTGCGGAGAGAACTGGCTTTGTTCCGGAATGGCAATCACCTGATATTGGTGGAGTTTGGTCTGCTTTGAAAGCAGCCCGATGGTACCTTCAGCATCATAGCCAAGGATTTTCTCGGGGTAGCCGAACTTGTCCCATTTACCGTTGCAAAAAAGGAGAGCCGTGTCCCCAACGTTGACTGTTGTTACAGCGCGGCCAATCTTGAGAATGCGCACGACCCCCGCATTGCCGATGACGACCTTTTCCTCTTTGCGCTGAAGGCAAATATCCACGGGTTTGCGCTCAAGGGCGTGGGACATGTTGCCTTCCCAGCAACCGTAGAGCGGTTCAACGAGGACTTCCTGGTCGGTGATGTCGTCGAAGGTGAATGATTCGCGTTTTAGTTCCGCAGGTTCGCCACCTCTGAGGGTCTTTCCGGCCCGCAGAACCCATGCCTCGGTTGTAATGGACATATTCTTTCCCTCTTGCTAAAGTATGTGAAGAACAGGTTTCTCTGAGCGTAATACCGAAGAGTTGAGGGGGAAGCGTGATGCAAGATCGTTCATGCGGTTGAAATTGTAAGTGATGTGAAGCAATACCTGTGAGTTGGAACAGGTAGATTACACGAGTAGAGAAATCAGGAAAAACGGTATCCAGGGCTAGTGCAACTGTATTATAGTGCAGAGCACTTTGTCTCTCTTTTTGGTAATTGGTGAACATGTTGAATTCCAAAGTAGTATTCCTTAGCTTTTCGCCATGGAAACTGCAGGACGCCAAACAGAAGACCTTGCTCTGAATATGGATATTGTTCAGAAGTTGCTTGTTGATTTTCTCCGCGATGGTATTCGAAACCCTGGATTTCAAAAAGCAGTGATCGGATTGTCCGGTGGAGTGGATTCGACCGTCTCGGTGTATCTTGCCACCCGTGCGCTGGGAAAGGAGAATGTCCTTGGCGTTATGATGCCCTATCGTTCCAGTAATCCGCAAAGCCGGAAAGACGCGGAGCTGGTTGCCAGGAATCTTGGCATTGCAACAGAGTTGGTGGATATTTCTCCGATGGTGGATGTTTATCTTGAAGGATTCAATGTTAACGACAGGCTCCGGTCAGGCAATATCATGGCGCGCCAGCGCATGATAGTACTTTACGATATTTCCTCGAGGGATCGGGCTCTTGTTGTCGGTACGAGTAACAAGACGGAAATTTTTCTCGGATACGGGACGCTCTTTGGAGATACGGCCTGTGCTCTCAATCCTCTCGGCGATCTTTACAAGACACAAGTCTGGCAGTTGGCAGCGGCGCTTGGTGTTCCGCGTGAAATTATTGACAAGAAACCTTCCGCGGATTTATGGGAAGGGCAGACGGATGAAAATGAGTTGGGGTTTACGTACAAAAAAGTTGACCATCTCCTGTATTATATGATTGATGAACGAAGAAGCATTGCGGAATTGGAGCAGATGGGGTTTGAAAGGGAGTTTATCCTCAGGGTACGGGACATCGTCCGCAGAAACCAGTTCAAGCGTGCCCTTCCGGTGATCGCCAAAGTCTCCAACAGGACTGTCAATGTGGATTTCCGCTATGCCCGTGATTGGGGCATATGAGTGAGGTTATTCAGCAGTCAACGCTATACGTCGTCAGCACGCCAATCGGCAATTTGGAAGATATCACGTTGCGTGCGTTGCGTGTACTCAGGGATGTTGACCTGATTGCGGCGGAGGATACGAGGAAGACTGCTATTCTTCTTGAGCATTATCAAATCAAAAAGGAACTGCTCAGCTACTTCAGTTACAATGAATCAAAAAGGATTCCTGTTCTCCTCAAGAGGTTGAAGGAGGGGAAGTCCATTGCCGTGGTAACTGATGCGGGAACTCCGGGCATCTCTGATCCCGCGTTCGCTCTCATCAAGGCCTGCACTGATGACAACATTGCTGTCGTAGCCGTTCCAGGTGCCAGTGCCCTGTTACCGGCACTGATCAGTAGTGGGTTGCCAACGGATGGTTTTGTCTTTGAAGGATTTCTTCCCGTGAAAAAGGGAAGAAGGAAGATCTTTGAGCGTTGGAAAGGGGAAGAACGCACAATAGTTCTTTATGAATCCCCATTTCGCGTTGTAAGAACCCTCGAAGATATTCTGGAGCATGTCGGGGATCGGCGAGTTGCACTAGCGCGTGAATTAACCAAGAAGTTCGAGGAAGTTGTCCGAGGTACAGTATCCACAGTGCTTGAGAAGGCAAAGTCGAAAGCGTGCCGCGGCGAGTATGTTATCGTCCTTGCAGGCAAGGAAGATCGGGAACCAAATACCTAGATACGATGCCACGAAAGAAAAATGAAACCGGGCTTCGATTTCATCAGACGGCACATCCGCTATTGTATGAAGTCAATACACGTGTCTTGTTGAATGAGCTTTCGCAGGCATCGGGGAATCAGGTAACGCTTGGAACGATACCTGACAACGTGTTGGATGAATGGTCCGAACTGGGCTTTGATGCCATTTGGATGATGGGCGTCTGGACTACGGGGCAAACGGGTTTGGAAATCGCGCGAACACATCACGGTTTGCTGGAGGAATATCGTAAGGTACTTCCTGATTTAACAGAAGCTGATATTATCGGTTCCCCCTATGCTGTCAAATCGTACACTGTGGCGAAATCGCTTGGTGGAGATAAAGGTCTGCAGTTGTTGCGCCAAAGGCTTGCGGAGCGTGGACTCGGACTTATTCTTGATTTTGTCTGCAATCATACGGCGAGAGATCATGCCTGGGTAATGAAACACCCTGAATATTATGTGCAAGGAACTCGTTCGGATGGCGAGAACAAGTTGGATGCTTATTTCACAGCAACAACAGTTGATGGTGATAAGGTAATTGCATTCGGCAGAGATCCCTATTTCCCGGGCTGGACTGATACTGCCCAGTTGAACTACCTGCATTCCGGCGCCCGTTCAGCGTTCATCAAAGAACTGAAAGCCATTGCTGCACTATGCGACGGTATACGCTGCGATATGGCAATGCTTGTTCTTTCTGATGTGTTTATCAGTACGTGGGGCGATTCTGCCCTTCCTCCGGAAGAGGAGCCAGCGCATGGCGAATTTTGGACTGATGCCATCACTTGTGTGAGAGAAACCAATCCTGATTTTGCATTTATCGCAGAGGCGTATTGGGACCTTGAATGGAAATTGCAGCAACTGGGTTTTGATTGGACCTACGACAAGAAGCTTTACGACCGCTTGTTGAGAGAAGGTTCCAGCTCTGTGTATGACCATCTTCACGCCGAGATGGAATATCAGAAGCGCTCTATCCGATTCATTGAAAATCATGATGAGCCTCGTGCAGCACAGTCGCTTGTTTCCGAATCGTGGCACTTCGCAGCCGCTACTATTATTGCGGCAATACCCGGAATGGTGCTTCTCCATGAAGGGCAGTTGGACGGGAGAAGGGTGAAACTTCCTGTTCAGTTGGGAC
>CAZWIN010000042.1:467-3875 GCA_964633855.1 uncultured Chitinophagales bacterium | reverse complement strand
CGACCAAACGAGCCCACTTCGAAGGTAACGAGGTCATTCTATGAACGCTTGCTCAGTGTTCTTACGCATCCTGTATTCAGTCAAGGTGAGTGGATGTTGTTGAATGCAAAACCTGCATGGCATGAAAACCACACCTGGGCAAACTTCCAGGCGTATTGGTGGCGGGCTCAGAATGCCGCCAGGCTTGTTGTTGTGAACTATGCTCCTCACAACGGACAATGTTATGTAGAACTTGGTCAGGATGTCCTTTCCGGTCATCAAGTTGAGTTTCGCGACCTTCTCGGCCCCTCAATGTATTCACGCGACGTTCAGCAACTTCTTCACAAAGGTATGTATTTTGACCTGCCGCCGTATGGGTTACATATTTTTGAGGTAAAATTCTAGCTTTTTTGTGTTCTGAGTGTTCCATTCCTGCCTTCCCTCAGTTTTCCTAAAAAATGAGTGTTCATCAGATCTGAAATTCAGTTCCATATTAATGCTTGACTTTTGAAGATAGCCTCATTATATTATTAGCACTGTCATGAAGAGAGTGCTAATATTCAGCCTTCCATATCAGTAATCCATTATCAATAAATAAGTTATCGTAGGAGGTAGTATGAAAGTGAAACCACTGGCAGACCGGGTTGTTATTAAGCCCGCAGCGGCCGAAGAGAAAACAAAGGGTGGCATCATTCTCCCGGATACGGCGAAAGAAAAGCCCGTTATCGGTGAGGTCGTGGCAGTAGGACCTGGTAAGGTTGCAGAGGACGGAACGAAGATCCTGCCCGAAGTAAAGGTTGGCGACAAAGTTCTTTATGGAAAGTATTCGGGAACCGAAGTAACAATCGATGGCGCCGAGTTCCTCATCATGCGTGAAGCGGATATCTTCGCAATAATGTAATTCTGAACGTGCGTAATTCAATTCAAAGGAGAATGAGATATGTCAGCAAAAGTAATCAACTTTAACATCGACGCCCGCTCGGCACTAAAGCGAGGCGTTGATCAACTTGCGGATGCAGTAAAGGTCACGCTGGGTCCCAAGGGCCGTAATGTAGTTATTGATAAGAAATTCGGTGCACCGACGATCACCAAGGATGGCGTGACTGTTGCAAAAGAGATCGAGCTTGAGAATCCGCTCGAGAACATGGGCGCGCAGATGGTTCGTGAAGTTGCTTCAAAGACCTCTGATGTTGCAGGGGACGGCACGACGACAGCAACAGTGCTTGCACAAGCTGTTGTTCGTGAAGGCCTGAAGATGGTTGCCGCCGGATCAAATCCGATGGACCTGAAGCGTGGTATTGATATTGCAGTAAAGAACATCGTTGAAGGGCTCAAGGCAATCAGCAAGCCCGTAGACAAGACAAGCAAGAAGGAAATTGCGCAGGTTGGGGCTATCTCCGCCAACAACGACAATGTGATTGGCGATCTTATTGCCGATGCCATGATGAAGGTTGGAACAGATGGCGTCATTACTGTTGAAGAGGCAAAAGGCACAGATACGAATATCGATGTCGTTGAGGGCATGCAGTTCGACCGCGGTTACCTCTCTCCGTATTTCGTTACTGATCCGGAGACAATGGAAGCCAGCCTTGAGAATCCCGTCATTCTTATCCATGATAAGAAGATTTCGACAATGAAGGATCTTCTCCCGATTCTTGAGAAGGTTGCGCAAACTGGCAGCCCGATTGTTGTCATTGCTGAGGATGTTGAGGGCGAAGCCCTTGCAACACTTGTGGTGAACAAACTTCGCGGCACACTGAAGGTCGCTGCAGTAAAAGCTCCTGGCTTTGGCGATCGCCGCAAGGCCATGCTCGAGGATATTGCCATTCTTACAGGTGGAACAGTGATCTCCGAGGAACAAGGATACAAGCTTGAGAATGCGACACTCAGTTATCTTGGTCGTGCCAAGAAAGTCACTATCGACAAGGACAACACAACTATTGTCGAAGGTGCCGGCAAGAAGGACGACATCAAGAAGCGCATCAATGAAATCAAGGCACAGATCGAAAAAACCACATCGGATTACGACAAGGAGAAGCTGCAGGAGCGCCTTGCGAAACTTTCCGGCGGGGTTGCTGTGTTGAAAATCGGTGCGGCAACTGAAGTGGAAATGAAGGAGAAGAAGGCACGCGTTGAGGATGCACTGCATGCAACACGCGCTGCAGTTGAGGAAGGCATTGTGCCGGGTGGTGGTGTTGCTTATCTTCGTGCTGCAACAAAGCTGGATGGTATCAAAGTCCAGCATGAGGACCAGCAGACAGGCATTGATATCGTGCGCCGCGCTCTTGAAGAGCCTATCCGCCAGATCGTTGCTAACGCAGGCCTTGAGCCCTCCGTTATTGTCAACAAAGTGAAGGAAGGCAAAGACGACTTCGGGTTTAACGCATTCACCGAACAGTACGAGAACCTGATCAAGTCCGGTGTTATTGACCCGACGAAGGTTGCACGTACCGCATTGGAGAACGCGGCGTCCGTTGCCAGCCTCCTCTTGACAACGGAAGCAACAATTGTTGAGAAGCCGGAAGAGAAAAAGCCGATGCCCGCAATGCCGCATGGCGGCGGTGGCATGGGGGATATGTACTAAACACCCCGTTTCAGCAAAGAAAAACAGAAGCCCTCAGTTCTTCCGAACTGGGGGCTTTTTGTTTACCTTGTATTGCAGTGTCAACTTAGTTTTATTTTGCTGTAGTTTGAATTCGACGGTTGACAAGAAAAACGGTTATCCATTGTTAAACATAAGTCGTATGTTCGCAAGCAGCTAAATTTCCCGAGGAAAGTATATGCGTTTGACAGTTGTTTCTTCTGTAATTGCAATGACATTACTCCTGCTCTTTGGCTGTAACAGAAACCCCAAGGGTACTCTGGAAGCTTCCGGAACCATTGAAGGCACGGATATCAACATCGGCACCGAAGTCTCTGGGAGGGTAAAACAAATTCGATGTGATGAGGGAATGCAAGTCAATAAGGGTGACACGCTTTTTGTCATTGACGACACTGATTACCGGATTCAATTCCGGCAGGCAGAAGCAAATCAGGAAGCGGCCGATGCGGCGTACCGACTCGCGGTGGAAGGCTCGCGGAGCGAAGATATCATTCAGGCGGAATCCAATTACCGGACTGCAGAAAAGGACCTGAAGCGAATGCAAGAGCTTCTTTCCTCGAAGGCTATCACGCAAAAACAGTTTGATGATGTGCAGGCTCGCTTTGTAAATGCCGAACAGACATACAGAAAGCTCGAACGGGGTTTGAGAAAGGATGAGATTGTGGGGGCACGAGCACGGCGTGATCAAGCTGCCGCACAATCTGAAATGCTGAGGAAGAAAGTTCATGATTGCATTCTTCTCTCGCCGGTGTCAGGAACGGTAACATTACGCACCGTCGAGATTGGTGAGTTGGTTTCTCCGGGATTCAACCTTGCCCGGATTACCC
>CAZWIN010000042.1:0-457 GCA_964633855.1 uncultured Chitinophagales bacterium | reverse complement strand
ACAGAGCTCGGAATGGTGAAGTTACATCAGCCCTGCAAGGTGAGTATTGACTCTCAACCTGGAAAGGAATTTCACGGGAGAGTCATCTTCATTTCGCCCATTGCCGAATTTACCCCGAAAAATGTCCAGACAAAGGAGGAGCGCACAAAACTTGTTTTTGGTGTAAAGATTGAAGTAGATAACGTCGATGGATTGCTCAAACCGGGGCTTCCCGCTGATGCCATACTTCTTGCAGACGGCACTCTGGGGAAATAGTGCCAGCTATGCATTGGTCAATAGAAACACAAGACCTCTCGAAATCCTTTGGGGATATTGTTGCTGTTGACAAACTGCAATTGAATGTTGCTGCCGGAGAAATGTTCGGGATTGTTGGTCCTGACGGAGCGGGAAAGACAACAACGATCCGCATGCTTTGCGGGATTCTCGCCCCAACCTCAGGAACTGCGAACATACTGGG
>CAZWIN010000041.1:11385-13469 GCA_964633855.1 uncultured Chitinophagales bacterium | reverse complement strand
CTATGAAGTCATCAAAGCCGGATTTTGATGCCCTTGTCAATTCTGTAACAAAGATGTGATATCTATTTCGGCTGGCAGGTAATTGCTACAAGCGGGTGTGGCTGGAATTTTTAAGTACTACTTGACTCTTTCGGCAAGCGTTTTATCTTTCTGGTAGTCTTCCCATGCAGCGCTTTTCCCATATAGTATTAATACTGCTTGCCGTTTTTTATTCCTCCACTACAACGTGGAGGGTGCTGCAGGCAGTTTCGGCGCCGACCACCTCCAACGGTGTACACCAGTTGGAGTCCGCCTCAAAAGATGCGCGTGAAATTTCCAAAAAGATTTTCGGTTCGCGCCGTCATATTCCCCTCGCAAAGAAAATTGTCCTTCCAGCTCCTGTTTCCGAAGCATGCTCCGTGTATTTCTCGCCTGTATTGGAGCAGCTGCACAAAGTCTCTTCCGATGTCTGCTGTAATCTCTATCTGTGTTCACACTCTTCTCTTCTCTTTAATAAAGCTCCACCTCTCGTTTAACATTCTTTTTCTTTTTGGTTGAGAATCCGGATGGATAGTGCTTCTGTCCGGCTCATGCATGATGGTTATGCAAGCATGCATTCTACCCGCCTTTGGAAGTCAAGGAGCCTTTCGCCGGCCGGGATATTCTCAACGCAAAAAAGCCCGGTTCGGATTCCTAGATGTGAGAGAGAAAGGTGGGGGAAGACGGGCCGGGTTTTTCTTTTGAGTACGAGGGTTCCCGGAAAACCCTGCAAGCGGTAAAGACTGCAAGGGGACTATTGTTGTAAAGCAGGTTTACGTAAGAAGCCTTTCAACAGATTCCACAAACTGCACATCGAGAGTGCTGATGCCGCCAAGGTCGTGTGTTACGAGTTCGATGATCACTTTGTTGTACACATTTGCCCAGTCGGGATGATGATCCATTGATTCCGCAATCAGGGCAACTTCCGTCATGAATCCGAACGCCCGTTTGAAATCCTTAAACTTGAATTCCTTGTGCAGCCTCCCGTTGACAATAGTCCAGCCCGAAAGCCGCTTCAAGGCATCGGAAATTTCCTCTCCTGACAGTTTTCTCCGTTCGGCCATGTGTTGCTGCCGTTAGCCCTTCTGAAAGGTCAACAATTCGCGGCAATCGGAACTCATGGGTTTGAGGCCTTCGCTGGAAGTATGTGCGCGGAGTTTTGCGGCATCGCTACGCCTTGGAAGATACACCTTGCCGATGGCGGAAAGCCCGATTTCCTTCATCACCGTGGCGACCTCGAACGGAAAATCAATCACACCGAAGTTTCCTGTCGATGCCTCAACGATGACTGACACGCGCCCGCCAGGTTTGAGAATCCGGGCACTCTCGCGGGCGAGAGTCTTGAACTTCATCATCGTTTCTGCTCTTGCCGCGGTGGGGGAGAAATCCGATTCTTCACCACGCGGGTAAAACTCCGCCGGAGGGTCAAGGAAGACATAGTCTGTGGACCCCGACTGTTCCGGAATTCCCGTCTGTAAAATATTTGCGCGTTCTATTCGGCTGTCGGCGGGGTCAAGATCATACATTTTGCATTTGCGATCATTGAAATGCGGCAAGCCTTCTACAATATCGCCCGTGGTTCCGCTTCCTGCCATCGGGTCAACAATCTGTGCTCCTGTGGAGGTGTAGTAAAACAATGCGTTGGCGATCACTTGTCCCGGAAGCCGTCCCTTGAATCCCGATTTCCCAAAACGTGGGTCCGGCGCATCGAATGTCCACACATTTCTTTCCTTCAGGTCAAAACCATACTTGTTTCGCTCATCTTCACGCCGGGAAAGTTCATCTTCCCTGATTTTCTTTTGAAGGTCCGAGATGGTCATCTTGTTGTTGATCGCCATCCGTTCGTACTGCTCGCGCTTTCTGCTTTCATCCACTTTTGTGGCAAGCTCAAAGTAGAAGATCTCCGGAAGGGGACGCTTTTCCACATCAGGATAATATGTATAGAACATCTGGCATTGCTTCAGCATGGAATAGGGAAACTTGAAGCCGGGTACGTCCGACATACGTTTGAGCACCTGGTCGCCGAATATCCCCTCCTTTAATGCGGCCGGGATGACTTTCTCAAC
>CAZWIN010000041.1:0-11375 GCA_964633855.1 uncultured Chitinophagales bacterium | reverse complement strand
GTGTTGCCATTTTATTCTCCCTCGTATGAGTATCAGATTTTCGGTTTCTCGAACATCTGGCATTGTCTTAACATGCTGTAGGGGAACTTGAATCCCGGGACATCCGCCATTCTTTTGAGAATCTGCTCACCGAAAATCCCCTCCTTCAACGCGGCAGGGATGACCTTCTCGACAAGGAACTTGCCAAGGTCCCAGTAGTTATCGGCGGAAAAAGAATTGAGCCGTTCGATGAGAGGATCCAACGCTGATGCCTTTGCGGGTTTTGGCCTTGCTGTAGGGGCAGTCTTTGCCATTGCCTGACTCCAAGAGTTGTGCTGATACTGTTGATAAGGCGGGGGTGGTGCATTCACCCTCTGCGGGTTCTGCCTAACGATAATGCAAATTGAGGATTATTGCAAGGAAAACAGCGGGTTTCAGGAAAGATTATCGTCAACGGTCAAGATGCTGTTCCAGCCGCCAAAACCGTCAGGCACCTTCTCTCCTGCCAGGGGGTCATCAATCCATTGACCGTCAACCACAAACTTGTAGGCATAACGCCCTGCTGATAAACGTGAGAGCCAGCAGCTCCACAGACCTTCTTCGAGTTCATGGCACCGATTGCCATGCTCATCCCACCCGTTAAACTCTCCTGCCAGCGCGACCGATTGTGCCTTGGCGTTTTTGTAAATCAGCGTAACTCCGCCGTTGTGAAAATGTACGCCGGGTTTGCTGGAGCCGGACCTTGTATGGATAGAGCGTGTAACAGCAGCCCGCGGGTTTGGGACGCCGTGGCCTTGTTGTTCTTCAGGGACTCCGGCAAGAATCTCGGCAGTTTCGAGCAATGTTTCCTTAATGAGTGCCGGCGTCAGCTTCGGATTTGCCTGAAGCATTTGAGCAATCAGCGAACTGATGATAGGTGCCGCAAATGACGTTCCGTCAATGTGCTTATAATAAGGTGCAATATATCTCATCTCCATGATGCGCTGCCTGCACCAGCTTTTGTAGTCACTCTTGATGAGGGATGTTGATGCAGTCGGCAGAAACCGGCCATCTCTTTCAAGAATCTTTTCAGCTGACTTCGGGGGTGATGCCAGCAAACGAAACAGGAGCTTTGACTCAGTGAACTGGTCTGTTTTCGGTAGGATAGCGCCCGCCACCCAGATAGCTGGGGCAATCAGCTCGGGCTTTACATAGCCATCTATCGTTTTGCCGTATGCCGAGTGATACATGGAGCGCAATTCGCTGCGAAGCTGGTTCCTATCGTCGAGACCGCCAATAGTAATTACGGAAGGAGAGCTTGCAGGCGGTACAATCGGGCGTTCCGGATTATTCCCTGAAGCAGCCACAACAACAATTCCTCTTTTGATTGCCTCTTCCGCCGCTTGATCCACCGGGCTTTCCAGAAGAGTCGCGGGGTCGTCGTCGCCGACAGAAAGGCTGATAATCCGGATATCGTACTCCTCCTTATGATCAATTGCCCAGCGCAAGCCTCGCGTAATATTGTCCGTATTGATGCGGCCGGTATTGGTGTCGAGCACTTTGATGAGGACAACGTGGGCCTCAGGGGCAAGTCCTTTATACAGTCCCTTCGAGAGAAAGCCGTTCCCTACAGCGGCCACCGAGGTCATTGTGCCATGCCAACTTTCTGTATGAGGTTCCCGAAAGTATTTTGCAGGCCTCGCTTCTTCGGTAACATCCACTATTGCCCGGACGCGGTTCTTCGGCTTTACAAGATCCGGGTGAGGATAAAACCCGGAATCGATGAACGCAATGGTAATGCCGCGCCCGGTGAATCGCGGATCAGCATTGAGCCGCAGGGAGGTTGGCAGAAGGGCAAACTCATTATTGACGCGCGATCGAAACAGTGAACCTGCCTCCGGTGTGATGAAGTGTTCATCAATTGTATCGAACTCGTTCAGATAGAGGCAACGTTCACATAAACCATCTTCCGGGTTCCAATCAGGATGGCGTGAACGAAGTTTGGCGATCACCAATCTCTCTTTTCTGCCGCGAATATTTCGGAAGAGTACACCGGTGTGTTGACGGCATAAAGGGCATCGGGTCACATGCATTGTGCGGGGTTCATTTGCTATGAGAAGAGGTGGTTCATGAGTTTGCGTTTAGCAACCGGAAGGATGGTGGCGAGAAAAGGAAACTCAAGGTCTGTTTCGCATGCATATGTCGCCGGATTCGGGAGATCGTGATACTTGCCGATCAGGTCAAGTTTCAAAGATTCATGTGTCGGATGAATATTTGCCTGGGCTATGGATTCCAGTATTTGGGTTTTCAAGCTCCGGTAACGTTCTGACGTTGAAGAAAACAAACTTACCTGATACCGGATGAGATGCATGAGCGACGAGGTATGTTCCGGAACAAACCAGTACCCTTCTTCCTTGTACATGGGCATAATGCCCACTTCTTCTATCTGGATATGTTCATCGACAAAATTGTACACTTCGCGTCCCTCGTCCAGACATTGTTTCAGCCGGGGAATCGCCCATGCGATAAGATCAACGGCTCTTTCCAGATCGGAGTTGGCGACCTCACCCTGTTCAAATATGAGTTGCTTATGGTCGAGGTCAACGTCCTTCAGGTTCTGCGGAAGTTTAAAATCATTCTTCTTGTTGAGGAAATCCTGCAAAGCCCCGTACAGTTCGATGAGCTCGGAGAGGGCGGGGTATAACCGATTATGCTGGAATTCCGAGGTGTATGCCTTGATGCCGTTCAGTACTTCGTATTGCTTTGTCTCCACATCATAAGCACCGCTGAAGAATGTATCAGTATGCAACCTGTTCATTCCATACCCCCGTAGATTGGTTGAATATTGAAAGAACAATTGAACCTCAGGAAGTAATTTACAATCTGCATACCATAAGTCAATACCTTGTATCACATCCGTTTCGGGCTTTTCAGGGTGGCATAAAGGTGAATAGTGCTTGCCACATTGTGCAATTTTGACTGCTGTTCCCTATATTCCTGTTGGTTCTCAACATCACTATGGTGCCCATTCTTCCATGTCCGTTCAGGAAAAACCGGAATCTTCTCTTCTTATAGAGGAGCCGAGAGAGGTTGACGTTATCGCGATTGAGCGGGAGCTTGCGCAACTCTGGAAATCTGCCTCCGACCCTTCGGAGGGCGAGGCCTCATCGCCCGTCGTTCGTGCCTGTTCCTACAATCTCGTTGTGCTGACAGAACAGCCGGAAGCCATGGAGCGTCTCGGGGCGTTTGTCGGCGATGTCAGTGTTGAACATCCAAGCCGCATCTTTCTTGTCCTCGCAGACAGGAGTTCGCCGGCATCCTCACTCTCTTCATGGATTTCTGCGCGTTGCTCATTGCCTGTACCCGGAGGAAAGCAAGTGTGCTGCGAGCAAATCAATCTTACGGCTCGGGGCACTGAAACGAACACAATACCCAGCATTGTCACCTCGTTGTTGGTTCCGGATGTGCCGACGGTAGTGCTCTGGAAAACAAAAGTCGATCTCCATGACAGAATATTGCTTTCCCTTGCGGAAGTTGCAGACCGTGTGGTAATTGATTCCTCGGAGGAGCGCCGCCCCGATAATTCTCTCGTTTCCTGGCGAGCACTTATGGCGAATGCAACGCGCAAGGCCAGCTTCGGTGATCTGGCCTGGAATCATATTGCCGGATGGCGGTCGCTTGTTGCTGAAGCGTTTGGTCCGCCGGAAATGACCGAAGCACTTTCAAGAATCGAGAGCGTGTCGGTGGAATATTCATCAGTTCTTTCGCCCTATCACTCCGGCCTTGGACAATCGTTGTTGTTTCTTGGATGGCTCTCCGGGCGGCTGAAGTGGATTCCTGTATATGGATTGAAGGCCGCAAATATTGGAGAGTACACTTCCAAATTCAGATGCGGTGAACAGGCTATCAACGTGGCAATCCGGCAAAGCCGACGTTCTTCTGATCCGAGTGGAATAACGAACGTAACTATTCGTACCTCTTCCGGGGTCGAAGTGCATCTGGGGGTTTCGCCGGAGCCGGGCTATGTTGAAATTCAACTTCTGCAAAATGGCGGGACGACATCGCAAAGGGTAGCGTTTCTTGGTGACCTCTCCGAGGCGGCACTGCTTGCCCGGGAGCTGGACATGCTCTACCGCGATAGCCTGTATGAAGACAGTCTTGGCGTGTTGTCCGGATTGTTGGCGGGCGAACGATAGTGTCGGTTTCCATTGCCATCTTTGCTTCTCCCGGCGAACTTGCAGTCGATGCCGCGCATCGTATCTCGAGGGTTTTGCATGAAGCGGTACTGGAGAGAGGATCCGCCGTCATCGCACTTTCGGGAGGGACGACACCGAAAGCAATATACGAATTACTCGCCACGCCGGCATTCCGCGGCCGTCTCGAGTGGAACAAGGTTCATATGTTTTTTGGGGATGAACGATGTGTACCACCCGATCATCGTGAAAGTAATTACAGGATGGTGCGTGAAGCGCTGCTGGAGAGAGCATCAATTCAAACGTTGAATATACACCGTATTCATGCGGAACTTCCTCCCTCCGAGGCTGCAAAGCGTTATGAGAAGGAAGTAGCCACGTACTTTGATGGTGGCCATCCGCGGTTTGACCTTGTCATGTTGGGCATGGGGGAGGACGGACACACGGCGTCATTGTTTCCCGGCACGGCAGTCCTGAACGAAAATCGAAGGATGGTTGCCGAAACTTTTGTCCCGCAGCTGAATACAAGCCGGATAACACTTACATTTCCGGCAATCAATCACTCGCGGACAGTACTGTGTCTTGTTACCGGAAAAGGAAAGGCTCCTGTTCTGCGTGAGGTGTTGGAAGAAAGGCCCGGAAAGTATCCGGTGGAGCGGGTTGCGCCGGGACAAGGCGATCTTCTATGGTATCTTGACAAAGAAGCTGCATCTCAATTAACCAAAGAAAGAATATGAATGATTCTCGCCGGTGATGTTGGCGGCACCAAAACCAACCTTGCGTATGCTGAAGTTGTCGGCGATAGCATTAAGGCAGTATTGATAAGGAGCTATTCAAGCCGGCAGTACACATCCCTTGGCGAAGTGGTGGCGCGCATGCTGGAGGAACACCCTGTTGGTATAACGGCAGCAGCATTCGGTATTGCGGGCCCGGTGGTCGACGGACGAAGTAAACTGACCAATCTTGGGTGGGATGTGGATGCAAGACAAGTAGCCGGGCAACTGAAGCTCAATACCGTCGGGCTTATCAATGATCTCGAGGCCACCGCCTATGGAACACTCGGGCTGAGCGACTCTGAAAAAGTAACTATTAATCACGGTGTTCCCCAGGCGCGGGGAAACATTGCTGTGATTGCCGCCGGTACGGGGCTCGGTGAAGGCGGGTTGGTGTGGAACGGAACCAGATACCAGGCAATCGCTTCAGAGGGCGGGCACACGGATTTCGGGCCGCGAAATGAAACTGAAATTGACTTGTTGAGATTTCTGTCCAAAAAGTTCGGCAGGACGAGCTATGAGCGGATTATTGCAGGCCCGGCGTTCCCTGACGTATATGAGTTTTTCCGTTCTCGCGCTTCATACCCGGAACCGGTGTGGTTACAAGATCAAATGAAACAAGAGGATGCTTCCGCAGTCATATCCAAAGCCGGCATTGAACACAAGGATGAAGTCTGCACGCAGGTTTTGGATTTGTTCGTCTCTTTGTACGGGGCGGAGGCGGGAAACCTTGCCCTGAAGTTCCTTGCAACTGGCGGTGTGTACATCGGTGGCGGTATTGCGCCGAAGATTCTCGACAAAATCAGGGAGGGTGTGTTCCTCGAATCCTTTGTTCGCAAGGGGAGATACACCAATTTACTGAAACACATGCCTGTCTATGTTATCACCAATGACAAGACGGCACTCCTCGGAGCCGCGCATTTTGCACGGGTGATGAATGGCTGATATTTCCATAAAACTGTTTGGCCCGGTAAAAGATATTGTCGGGAAAAATGATGTTACGATCCGCGTTCCGGCACCGGCATCGGGCAGCACAGCCTTTGATATTCTTGCGGAACAGTATCCTTTGTTGCGGCCTTGGCGGCCAACTGTTCGCCTTGCCGTGAATTTGGAATATGTTCCATTTGAACATCCGCTCCACGATGGGGATGAAATCTGTTTTATTCCTCCGGTGAGCGGAGGGTAATCTATGGTTGCCGTGACATCGGATCCAATCAACGTTACAAAGCTGTATGAGGATGTCTGTACTCCGGAATCCGGCGGCATTGATGTTTTTGTCGGGACCGTCCGGAACAGCTCGGGTGGCAAAAGTGTGCAATCCGTCGAGTATACTGCGTATCTCCCTATGGCGGAAAAACAAATGGCATTGATCGAGCAGGAGGTTCGTAGACAGTGGGATGTTCATGAAGTCGCATTGGTTCATCGCATCGGGGTACTTGAAGTTGGAGAGGTCGCTGTGGTAACGGCCGTCTCTGCCACACACCGCAAAGAGGCATTCGAAGCGTGCCGCTATGCTATTGATCGTATCAAGTCCATCGTCCCAATATGGAAAAAAGAAATTGCCGGGGATGGCAAGATCCTGGCGGAAGGCCAACACTCACTCAAATCTCTCACGTCCAATCTCTAACCACTTCCTATGCCTGTTCTCCTCGATTCTTTTGGCCGCACTGTGAATGATCTCCGTATTTCGGTGACCGACCGGTGCAACTTTCGCTGTGTGTACTGCATGCCGGAAGCCGGGATGGAGTGGATGAACAAGGGACAGCTTCTCTCGTACGAAGAGATTACCCGTTTAGCCGGGATATGTTCATCTCTTGGCGTGGACAAGATCCGGCTTACAGGCGGCTGATGAGAAAAGAACTTCACGTGCTTGTCCGAATGTTGCGTGCGATTGAAGGAATTGATGACATTGCGCTCACTACCAACGGGTATTTTCTCAAAAATCAAGCCCGGCTTCTTGCCGGTGCCGGACTTGATCGCGTGAATATTAGTCTTGATTCCCTTGATCCCGGGTTGTTTGATACGATGACAAGACGCGATTACTTTGCGCAGACATGGGAAGGAATTGAGGGAGCTTTCCGTGCAGGATTGAATCCGATAAAGTTGAATGTTGTTCTGGTGCGGGGAATTAATGATAGGGAGATTCTCCGCTTTGCCGAACTTGCCAGGTCCCGCCCTTTTGTGATTCGCTTTATTGAATTCATGCCGATAGGCAAGGATGATGGATGGGGTATAGAGAAAGTTGTCCCTACCAGCGAGGTTCTGGAAATTGTCAATACATATGCAGAGCTTCGCCCTCTGCAGACCCCTGACGAGAATACACCTGCTGATCGCTATATGTTTGCCGATGGAGCAGGCGAAATCGGGTTCATCAGCTCAGTGAGCCGGCCATTTTGTTCCGACTGCAACCGGATGCGCCTGACTTCCGACGGGAAGCTCCGGACGTGCCTCTTTTCGCTTGAAGAAACCGACTTGCGTAGTATGCTGCGTGGTGGATCGGATAACAGCGAGATCAAAGATGCAATCATCAATGCAGTCAGAACCAAACAAGAAGGGCACCTCATCAACCGTCCGGGCTTTGTTCGGCCGGCTCGGACGATGAGCCAGATCGGGGGCTAAACCGGCAATCCCCAAATTCACAACCGAGAATCCAGAACACTATCCAAAGAGCAAGCTCTGCAATTCAAACAAATCACAAACCCGAACCTTCAAGCCTGATACAATACTCCAATCCAAAATCCGCAATCCAGCTTTGACCTTCACTGGTGTTCTCTCTATATTTATTTCGACAAATGATGTTGCATACCATCTTCCTCATTGTTCTCACACAGATAATGTGATGTATACGCATGCCTACGCTAGCAGCAATTGATGTTGGAACCAACGCGCTTCGCCTTGTCATCGGCAATGTTGACGGTGAACGCAAACTGACGCTTGTTGAGAATATCCGTGACCCCGTGCGTCTCGGGCAGGATGTTTTTACCAAGGGTTCTATTTCCGAAGAAACTATAGATAGAGCCGTCGAGGCATTTGTCAAGTTCAAAACAGCAATTGACCAGCATTCTGCAAAGTGGACGAGGGCGGTTGCTACAAGTGCAACACGCGAAGCGTTCAACAAGGAGATTTTCCTGGATCGGATTGCGCAGGCATCTGGTATTGAAATTGACGTTATCGGCCCCGAAGAGGAGGCGCGCCTTATTCATCTCGCTGTTGCCGATGCGGTAAACCTGAAGGGGAGGCTCGCCATGCTCGTGGATATTGGCGGCGGCAGCGCGGAAATCACGCTTGCCTCAAACGGCGACATCATTTCCACTGAGAGCTTTCGTATGGGGGCCGTCAGGTTGTTGCAGGTGCTCGAAGAAAAAAAGCGCGGCGAGCGCCACTTCAACCAACTCGTTCGTGAGTATGTTGACGCAGCTCAAAGACGTATTAGAAAGGAAATCGGCGAGAAAAAGATCGATCTCTGTGTGGGAACCGGGGGGAACATCGAATCTCTCGGGCAGCTCCGGCGCGAGGTCTTTAATAAAGAGCGGGAAACAACCATCAGCAGGGATGAACTTGATGCCTTGGTCAAGAAAATGCAGGGAATGACTTTTGAGGAGCGTATCCAGCAACTTCGCCTCCGCCCCGACCGGGCAGATGTCATTGTCCCCGCCGCCATAGTACTGCAGAAGATTGTCAAACTTGCCGATGTTGGTGAAGTGGAAATTCCCGGTGTGGGATTAAAGGACGGGTTGCTGTTGGACATGATTGCCGAACTCTACGGAGAGCAAAAACATCTTCACAGAAACCAGGTTCTTTCTTCAGCACTTCAGATCGGCAGAAAATACGCGTTCGATGAGCAACATGGAACCACGACGGCAGGGTTTGCAGTAAAACTCTTCGATGAAACAAAGGCGCTGCACAATCTTACCATTGAATACCGTCTGTTGCTGGAAGTAGCGGCATTGCTTCATGATATTGGACAGTTCGTTAATATTACAGATCATCATAAGCACACACAATACCTTTTGCTGGCAAATCCTGTCATCGGCCTGACACAGACTCAAATGGCCGTTGTGGCCAATATTGCGCGTTACCATCGTAAATCTATGCCTAAACCGCAGCATGAGGCGTATGCCATGCTCTCTTCAAAAGAACGGGTGGCTATTTCAAAACTTGCCGCACTCCTGCGTTTGGCGGATGCTATGGACAATGAACATGCTGCAAAAGTATCCGACTTTGAAGTGGACTATAAGAAACCCAAATTTACAATACGACTTTGTGGAGAAGGAGATCTTTTGCTTGAAAAATGGGCCCTGGCAAGGAAATCGGAAATGTTTGAGGAAGTGTACAGTGCCAGGCTCCTGATAGAAGAATGAAGTATTTGCATTTGGATATTAATGACGCGGGAAACCAAGACCTTTGTGAAGTGCCCGGACGGAACGGACAATTGAAGAATCCGATATGAAGCTGTTGATCTTGCGACATGGAATTGCTGTTGAACGCGGGACGGGGGAGTATCAGGACAGCGACCGACCGCTGACCCCAAAGGGTGAACGCAAAATGTACAAAGTTGCGCGTGGAATGTTGCGGCTTGGCCTTTCTTTCGATTGTATCTTGTCGAGTCCTTACGAACGCGCAAAACGGACTGCCGAGATTGTTGCTGAGGTATTTAAGAAAGAAGGCCTTCTGGTATTTACAGATGAATTGGCAGTGGGAGGAAATGAGGCTGGACTGATTAAGGAGATAAAGAGCAGTTATGCAGACAGGAAAGAGATTCTTCTCGTTGGACATGAACCGTATCTTGGTTTTTTGGTTTCGCTTCTCGTGACCGGAGAAAGGAACCTCCCTGTCATTCTGAAAAAGGGCTCGTTGTGCAGGTTGGATGTTGGCGCACTTACATCAGGGCAATGCGCAACACTGGAATGGCTTTTCACGCCTAAGATAATATCTAGGGTATCTTGACAGATGTCTAACTGTGAAGCGGTCAGAAAATCCATGATAGTACTTATCGGTTTACTTGTTGTCCTTTGTCTTGTTCGGCCTCCCTCTGCGATCAGTCAGGAATCATGGCTTTCACGTTATGATCTCTCTGACAAGCAGCCGCTTCAATTCAGGCTGCCAGCGAAGCTGGGGGAGGCATCAGGGCTCGCCACGACGACCGATGGAAGACTATTGACGCACAACGATGAACATGGTACGGTATATGACATCGACTATTCGAATGGAGCCATTCGAAAACAATTCACCTTTGGGAGCTCTCTGCTTCGGGCAGACTTTGAGGATATTGCTTGTGTAGAGAATATGGTTTATATGGTAACAAGCGATGGTGATATTTATGCCTTTCGTGAAGGTCAAAATGGCGAGCGCAAACAATTTCAAACGTACAAGACCTTCCTCTCAAGGAAAAATGATGTTGAGGGGCTGGCATATGATCCTGTAACAGATTGTTTGCTCCTTGCCTGCAAAGGAAGTGCCGGTTCCGGGCTGGAGCAATATAAAGCGGTGTATTCCTTTTCTCTAAAAGGAAAGAAATTGCTTGACAAGCCGCGATTTCTACTCCCGTTGAAAGCCTTTGCCAAAACAGCTCGCAGGGGTCAATTCAACCCATCCGGTATAGCCAGGCACCCGATTTCCGGAACCTTCTTTATTATCTCTTCCGACGGTGAATTGATAGTCGAAATTTCAAAGGATGGTAATCTTTTGTCCCACCAGAAAATTCCTAAAAAGGTGAACAGCCACCCCGAGGGAATTGCATTTACCAAAGATTTGACAATGATATTATGTAATGATGGGCAGGGAAAAGCTTCGACAATTACTCTCTATCCGCCTAAGGTCATGCAATGAGCTTTATTTATTGGCTCATTTTGATCTGGAAAAAAACCTTCTGATGTCTTGACTTTTGATCCCACTCTTGTATATTTGTTGTCCCGCTTCAGCAAAGTATTGTGGCTTTTTGGTTCTGAATGTCTTCAATATTTTCCTCGTCAAGTTCTTGACATCGGTGAAGGTATTGCTTATATTTAAAGCCCGCCAAGAATGCGGTTTACAGAATGTTCTTTGAAATAGTGTGCATAGCCTAGTCAACAACACAGAGCTTTAACCTGCACGTTGCACTAAAGCAATTTGGTGTGCGTGCGATTTTCAAACTCGACGATGAAGTTGAAAAATACTACAACGGAGAGTTTGATCCTGGCTCAGGACGAACGCTGGCGGCGTGCCTAACACATGCAAGTCAACGAGAAAAGGGTAGCAATATCCTGAGTAAAGTGGCGCACGGGTGAGTAACACGTAGGTAATCTGCCATTAGGACGGGGACAACCACGCGAAAGCGTGGCTAATACCCGATGAATCAGCGATGCCGCATGGCATTGCTGTTAAATACCGCAAGGTGCCTGATGATGAACCTGCGTCCCATTAGGTAGTTGGTGAGGTAATGGCTCACCAAGCCGACGATGGGTAGCTGGTC
>CAZWIN010000040.1:0-13583 GCA_964633855.1 uncultured Chitinophagales bacterium | reverse complement strand
GTGATCCATTTGCGATTGTCTGACATGCCGAGTTCCACAATCGGGCCGGCGCTCAAACCGAATTGGCGCTCAGCGTGGAGAAGGCCATCCAGCTTGCACTCGATAACAACAAGTCATTGCATGCCTCACTGATGAGGTTGAATGTTGCCGATGCGAAAGCATCGGAAGTGAACGCGTCACGGTTGCCCTCGCTGAAATTCGGCGGTTCGTATACGCGCTTGAGCGATGTTCCACCTTTCACGGTTGCTCTCCCGCCGCAATTGGGTGGCAACACATTTACTCTTGCACCTTCGATTCCGAACTACTATACGCTCAAAACGAGTGTGGAAATTCCCCTGTTTACAGGGTTCAGGCTCTCTGCCGCGGCTGATGCTGCGGAATATTCGGCAAAAGCTGTCGAGCAGGTATATGCAAACGACAAGGCCGAGCTTGCGTACAACGTTCGCGTGGCATACTGGTCGCTGTTTAAGGCAATGGAATTTAAGAAAGTGTTTGATGAGAATGTCGAGCAGGTAAAATCACACCTGAAGGATGTGCAGAATTTCATGAACCAGGGAATGGCGACAAACAACGATGTTCTCAAGGTGCAGGTTCAGCTCTCCGATGCCTTGTTGCGGCAGATTGAAGCGGACAATAATGTCCAGCTTGCCACCATCGCCCTGAACAATACGATGGGAATTTCGCTGCAGACAAAAATCATTATTGATTCCAGGGTGGGCAAGCAGGATGCACCGCAATCGTTCAATCTGAACGCTCTTACTGATCAGGCTCTTGAACGGCGCTCCGAGTTGAAAGCGATGGATTACAGGGTGAAAGCTGCGGAGTCGGGTGTGACTGCTGCAAAAGGGAATTGGTGGCCGCAGATTTACCTTGCCGGAAACTACTATTACAACAGGCCCAATCAGCGACTGCAACCGCTCCAGGATGCCTTCAAGGATACATGGGATATATCCCTTGGGGTTTCGCTCGACATTTGGAATTGGGGCAAGACGCTTCACCAGACAGATCAGGCGGCCGCACAATACGAAGAAGTAAAGGACGGTCTTTCCCAGTTGAAGGATGGCATAACGCTCGAAGTCACCCAGAATTATCTCAACGTGAACCAGGCGCTGCAGCGTATCTCGCTTGCAGAAGAAGGTGTCAGGCAGGCAGAGGAGAGCCACCGTGTGACGAGTACGCAATTCAAGGAAGGGCTTGCACAGAACACCGACCTTCTGGATGCCGAAGTTGCCTTACTCCGGGCAAGGACGCAATACACACAGGCGGTTGTTGACTACGAACTCGCTCAAGCGCGCCTCCAAAAGGCTATTGGCGAGTAAAGGACATGTTTGATTAACCACATTTACCCTGAGGAGTTGTTATGAAGAGGACAAAATTTATTGCAATCAGCGTTCTGGTGTTTGCCGCCGTCGTGGCAATTCTCTGGAACAATAAGAATCAGATGCAGGCAAAAGCAAAGACGGTCTCCATCTCATCGTATCCGGTATCGGTGACGCGGGCGACGCAGCAACGATTGTCGGAATCGCTCTCGCTTGTCGGCACAATAGCTGCGAATAACGATGTCGCGATTGTCGCCGAAACGCAAGGCCGTGTAACCGGTATTCACGCCAATGTTGGTGATGCGAAATCGGCGGGAGCCCAGCTTCTCCAGATTGATGATGAACTGAAGAAGTCTGAATTTATGAAAGCAGAAGTCACATACGAGCGCGCAAAAAAAGACGCCGAACGCTATGCCGCGCTGCGTGAGGAACATTCTGCAACAGACTGGCAGAAGGAAAATGCGTGGCAGGCATCCAAAATAGCTGAATCCCAATACATTAAAGCGCGCAAGGAGTATCGCGACACGAAGATCAGCACGCCAATATCAGGAATCGTTACGGCACGCATGGCGGATCTCGGGACCATGGTGCAGCCCGGCATGGTAGTGGCAAACGTTGTGGATATTTCAAAGTTGAAGGTGAAGCTGAATGTCGCCGAGCAGGATGCCTTCAAGCTGAAGACGGGCGACCCGGTTGAGATAACGACTGATGTGTATCCGGGCGTGAAGTTTGCAGGAAAAGTTGCCAACATCAGCTCAAAGGCGGATGAATCACACACCTATCCCGTGGAGGTCACGCTTCCCAACAGCAAGGCCCATCCCCTGAAGGCAGGGATGTTCGGGCGCATTACATTTGTCTCGATAGCAGGAGGAGAAGTGTTATCCATTCCGCGGGAGGCGTTGGTGGGAAGCGTCAAGAATCCGCAGGTCTTTGTTGTGGAAAATTCCGTGGCAAAGCGGCGGGAGATTGTTGTTGGAGAAATGGTAGGAAACAATGTCGCGGTACTGCAGGGATTGAGCCGGGATGAAACCATAGTCGTCAACGGGCAGAACAACCTGAAGGATGGCGTCACCGTTGAAATCGTAAAGTGACCGAAGAGAACCAGGAGAACACATGACGTTAACAGAACTTTCAATCAAACGCCCTTCACTCATCGTCGTTATTTTTGCGGCCCTGGGCGTGCTGGGACTATTCAGCTACTTCCAATTGAAGTATGAGCTTCTGCCGAAAATTTCCCCTCCCTTCATCACTGTAATGACGGTGTATCCGGGAGCTTCGCCAAATGAAGTGGAAACCGCCATCACCAAAATTGTCGAGGACGCAGTCTCCGGCGTTGACAAAATCAAAACGGTCAACGGCACATCATCCGAAGGTGTCTCGTTTGTTTCCATTGAGTTTGTGTTGTCCACCAACGTCAATATTGCACTGCAAGATGTGCAGCGGAAGGTCAACGAAGTAACTTCCCAATTACCGGAAGGTGCAAGGACGCCGGTCGTTTCCAAGTTCGCGATTGACGAACTGCCCGTGTTGCGTATTGGCGCGACAGGGAATATCGGTTCGCGCGAATTCTACCGGCTGGTGAAGGATAAAGTGCAGCCCCTCCTTGCAAAGATTCCCGGCGTCGGGCAGATCACCCTTGTCGGCGGCGATGAACGCGAGATCCGGGTGAACATTGACGCTCAAAAACTCCGCTCCTACGGCCTCTCGTTGTTGCAGGTGACACAGGCGATCAAATCCGCAAACCTGGATTTCCCCACAGGCAAGGTGAAAGAGGGAGACCATCAGTACATCGTCCGTATTGCCGGCAAGTTCACATCTATTGACGGGCTCCGGGATTTCGTCGTTGCCCAATCGAAGCAAGGGGGCGATATCAGGCTTTCCGATATTGCCGAGGTTCAGGACGGCCAGAAGGAATATTCCCAGATCAGCAGATTGGACGGCAAAACATCCATCGGCATCCTTGTCTCGAAGCAGTCCGATGCCAACACGGTTGATGTCAGCAAGCTGGTGCGGCAGGAAATACCGAAGATTGAACAGTTGTACAAAGCCAGCGGCCTGCAGTTCACCATTGCCCAGGATGGCTCCGATTTCACCATCAATGCTGCGAATGCTGTCAAGCATGACCTGATGCTGGCGATTATTCTCGTCGCTTTGGTGATGCTCGCATTCCTTCACAGTATCAGGAATTCCATTATTGTCATGATTGCGATTCCGGCTTCAATGGTTTCGACATTCATTGCGATGTACGCGTTCGGGCTGACGCTGAACCTTATGACCTTGCTGGGGCTCTCGCTGGTGGTCGGCATTCTGGTGGACGACTCCATTGTTGTTCTCGAGAATATTTACCATCACCTTGAGAAGGGCGAGGATATACGTTCGGCTGCGCTCAAAGGAAGAAACGAAATCGGTTTCGCAGCTCTTTCCATTACGCTTGTGGACGTGGTGGTATTCCTTCCGCTCGCCCTTGTTACAGGCCTGGTTGGAAATATCATGCGTGAATTTGCGCTCACGGTTGTGTTCTCGACCATGATGAGCCTCTTCGTTTCATTTACCATCACGCCTCTCCTTGCTTCACGGTTCGCGAAACTTGAACGCCTTACAAAGAACTCCCTGTTGGGCAAGTTCGGCCTGTGGTTTGAAGAGCAGTACCGGAATATTACAGAGTCGTATCTGCGTGTGCTGAAATGGGGGCTTGCCAACAGGGGCAAGGTAGCGATACTTACCGTTGTTATGATCGTGGCATCGTTCGCTCTGGTTCCGCTCGGGTTCATCGGGTCGGAGTTTATTGCCGTCGCAGATAGGGGAGAGTTTGCGGTGACCCTGGAACTCCCTCCGGGTTCGACTCTTGAGAATACCAATTTTATTACACAACAGGCGGAGCGGGTAATTTCGGAAATGCCCGAGGTAAAGAAGATGTTCGTCAATGTCGGTGCATCGAGCGACGGCCTTATCGCCCAATCCTCCAACAATATTGCCGAACTCAACATAACGCTTGTCCCGAAACAAGAGCGGACAAAACATACTGATGATGTTGCCGAACTCATCAAACAGAAGCTTGCAGGAATACCGGGTGTCAAGGTCCGGGCGAACCCCATCGGAATTTTCGGTACGGCCAACCAGACGCCGATCCAACTGGTGGTGAGCGGCGCTACGTATGATGATGCGCGTACGGCTTCATCAACTATAGCCGACCTGGTGCGGACAATTCCCGGCACGGCGTATGTGAGCCTCTCTTCGTAAGACGGGAAACCGGAGACCCGCATCGAGATTGACCGCCAGAAGATGGCTTCGTTCGGGCTGACTGTAGCAGAAGTCGGACAGACACTGCGGGTTGCTTTCAATGGCGACGACGATTCCAAGTTCAGGGAAGGAGATAATGAATATGCCATTCGCATACTCTTTGACGAACTGGACCGGTCGAAAACATCTGACATCGGCAATGTCACATTTGTGAACAGAAAGGGACAGCTGATAGAGCTGAAGCAATTCGCTTCGATCTATCAATCCACGGGCCCGACAAAGTTGCAGCGTGCAGACCGGAACCCATCAGTGACGGTTTTCTCGCAGGCGGTCGGCCGTCCCAGCGGCAGCATCGGCGAAGATATCAAGAAGGGTATCGCACAACTCAAATTGCCCGAAGGTATCAGCATTGCCTACAAGGGGGATTTGCAGAATCAGTCGGAAGGATTCGACAGCCTTCTGCTGGCGCTCGGGGCTGCGATTCTCTTCATGTACATGATCATGGTGGCACTGTATGATTCGTATGTCTATCCGTTTGTTGTGATGTTCTCTGTTCCTGTGGCAATGATTGGTGCTCTGCTCGCTCTTGCGCTTGCCATGAAGTCGCTCAGCATCTTTTCGATCCTTGGCATTATCATGCTGGTAGGATTGGTCGGTAAAAACGCTATCCTGATTGTGGATAGAGCCAATCAGACACGCGCTGAACAGAAGCTCAGTACGTATGATGCACTCATTGAAGCAGGCCAGGCACGTTTGCGGCCGATTGTCATGACAACAATGGCGATGGTGTTCGGTATGCTGCCGATTGCACTCAGCGGCGAGGCGGGAGCGGAGTGGAAATCCGGGCTTGCGTGGGCAATTGTCGGAGGGCTCATCAGCTCATTACTCCTGACGCTCGTACTTGTGCCCGTTGTCTATATGTATGTTGACAGCCTGAAAGAAAAACTCCCTGCATTGTTCAAGCGGGTGGCATGGGCGGCGAAGCTTCCTATCAAACGGAGCCCGATCCCCGAGTTGCAGGCGGAAAGGCCGTAAGCGAAGGCATAGGAAATGCTCAAAGGATAGTTGGAGTAGTGGATTGATGGATGGAAACCGTTGACCCGTGTACCCAGAGTAATCATTCCACTTCTCCATCATTCCATTCCTCCATTATTCCTTCCCCGCTCTTGCTCCTCATACCCTCTTTTGCTAACTTCAAAGCGGCAAAAACATTTCGCCGGCTGTTCCTCCTTCCACATCATCCATCTCAAAACGCAAGGCGTAACAATGCACATAGCCCGGAGAATGCACACCCTCGGAACCGAGACGGCATTTGAGGTGCTCGTCAAGGCAAAAGCTCTTGAAGCGCAGGGTAAACACATCGTTCATCTTGAAATTGGCGAACCGGATTTTGAAACTCCCGCCAACATCAAAAACGCGGCCAAGCAGGCGCTTGATAAGGGGTTCACACATTACGGCCCCGCGCCGGGTTTGCCGGACTTGAGGAAGGCAATCGCAGAGCAGATGAGCGCACGCCTTGGGGTTTCATTTCATCAGAACCAGGTTGTTGTCACACCGGGCGGGAAACCGATCATGTTTTTCGTCATCCTCGCTTGTGTGGATGAGGGGGATGAAGTCATTTATCCGAATCCCGGCTTTCCCATTTATGAGTCGGTGATTCATTTTGTCGGGGCGAAACCGGTTCCTCTGCCGCTCAGGGAAGCAAATGACTTCCGCGTGGACATCGCCGAACTGAAGAAACTGATTACCCCCAAAACCCGCATGCTCATTATTAACACGCCGGGCAATCCGACGGGCGGGATTCTTACCAAGGATGATTTGCAGCAGATCGCGGAACTTGCGGTGAAGCATGACCTGATTGTCCTTTCGGATGAAATCTATAGCCGTATTTTGTATGATGGTTTTGAGCATACAAGCATCACGGCTTTTCCCGGAATGCCGGAACGGACCATCATCCTCGACGGATTTTCAAAAACGTACGCCATGACGGGTTGGAGGCTGGGTTTCGGCATCATGCCGGAGGAGCTTGTTCCGAAAGTGGCGCAGTTGCAAATCAACAGCAACTCATGCACGGCGAGCTTTACACAGTTGGCGGGTGTGGAAGCGATCTCCGGCCCGCAACGCGAAGTGGAAGAAATGGTGGTGGAATTCAAACGCCGCCGCGATGTGATTGTCGACGGATTGAATGCAATACCCGGATTTCAATGTCACAAACCGCTTGGTGCGTTCTACGTTTTCCCGAACATCACGCGGACAGGGAAGACCTCCCGCTTTCTTGGTGACTATTTGCTGAATCAGGCCGGGGTTGCCTGCCTTTCCGGAACAGCCTTTGGATCATTCGGAGAAGGTTACCTCAGGTTCTCGTATGCAAACTCGGTCGAAAACATCATGCTTGCCCTCGATCGGATTAAACAGGCCGTTTCGAAACTGTAGTTTTGCTCAACCCTGTACCCTACACCCTAAATCCTAAATCCTGAACCCTCAATCATGATTTCTCCAAGCTCAGATCCCCTCCATCGCGCCGGTATTGTGGGGAGAAGTCCCGCCGCCGAAATGCTGCGCGAGAATGTGCGGCGCATTGCTGCCTCGGGATCCAATGTTCTGCTGATCGGCGAGCCCGGCACGGGAAAACATTTTGTTGCCGGTCAGATTCATCTTGCCTCTTCGGGGAATCCCGGAACATTTGCCGAAATCACCCCTTCTTCTACAGAGGAAGAGGTCAAGGCTGTATTATTTGAGGAGAACAGGAAGCGAAGCGAAGGGTTTTTGGGAAGGGCGCTCCCGAGTGTGGGGAAGAATGCAACGGTCTTTATCCACAATATCCATGAGTTCAGTATCATGGAGCAGACCTGGATCGCGCGGTTTCTGATTCAGAATGAACCCGGCTCATCGCATAAAAGAACGGATGCCCGCGTTATTTTCTCCGTGCCTCTTCCCTGGCTCACACTGAGGAAGGAGAGGGTGATCATTGACTCTATTGATGTGTACGTGCGTACATTTGAGCATCTTTCCGTGCCGCCGTTGAGGGAACACCCTGAAGACGTTCCCGATCTTGTCAATCTGTTTGTTGAAGTTTCCGACAACAAACGCCAGCCGCCGCCTGTACTCAGTGATGCCTCACTCCATAAGTTGGCAGACCATTCCTGGTACGACAACATCCGTGAGCTCCGCTATCTCGTTGAGGAAGCGCTCCGGATTTCCACCGGCGAGGAGCTGATTCTTCCCGCGGGTTTTATTGATGAAGTGAAGGCCGTGCGGGAATTGCTTGCGAAGCTCATGCTCGGGAAAAAAATTGATATGGAAACGACACTTGACGCTCTGGAGAAAAGCCTTATCCGCCGTGCGCTTATCCGGGCGGAGTTTGAGAAATCAGAAACGGCTGCGCTTCTCGGGCTTTCTGATGTAGGGATACGATACCGGCTTCAAAAACATGGCATCCATTTGCCGCCAATGCGTTTGCGTAAACGGTCGGCAGGATCAGCCCCAAGGCGGCGCAGACGGGGCTGATGGAAGGATTTTATTTGTGCTTCAAACAACGGCCACCGGAAATCAAATTGCCGTTATCTGGGTAGTGCCTCAGTTTGAGAGCTCAGCGAACGACCGAGACGGTCGTTCCACCGCATAGATGAGTGGGTCAGCCGTCTCGGCTGACCGCCAGGCATCAAACTGAGACACTATCGTTATCTGTTGATTCTTGATTGTTGAAACCGTACAATCTCAAAGTACTTCATTTCGGAATCTCAATCCCTGACCCTCTATGATGACCCGTTACTTTCTCTTGCTTCTCTTGTGTGCTGCGCGTTGTGTCGCGTCCGATATCTCTATCACCTGGAAAGGTGAACTAAGGGTGAGGGGAGAGGTGGACGCGCGTGATTTCAACAACCGCACTGCTCCGAATATCTTCACTCTTCTCCGCACACGGTTTGGTGCGGATATCACGCCTCAGGAAAACATCCACATCGTCATTCAGATGCAGGATTCGCGGGTGTTTGGAAACGAAGGGATTGGAACGGGTGCAACTACGGCAAATTCCGCCAATCTCGACCTTCATCAGGGATTAGTGAGGATTGATAACTTCCTCACACCCGGGTTCTCTCTGCAGCTTGGCAGAATGGAACTTTCCTATGGAAATGAACGGTTGATTGGCTCCGTAGGGTGGAACAATGTTGGGCGCGCATTTGACGGTGGGGTAATGCGTTATGCCTGGGGCGATAATTCGATTGATGCATTTATCTCAAACGTCAGCGAGAACCAGACCGCTCCTGTCGCTGCTACTCCCGGAACGGTCGTTGCGATACCGGACGAAGGGCTTCTTCTTTCAGGAGTATACTTCAAAATTTCAACCCCTCCCTCGCTCCAGGTTGATGCGTACGCGCTCCATGAATGGAATCAGAAGCATACAACACCAGGATATGTTGATCTTTCGCGGTTGACCCTGGGTTCACGCTTTGTCTGTACTGTGGGTTCATTCTCCTGCGATGGCGAGTTTGCTTATCAGCTTGGAAAGAGGCAAAAGGCAGACATTGCCGCATTCCTTCTCACCGGGAGCATGACATACTCATTCGGCGAATTCCCGCTTGCTTCCATCATGGCTGGCTATGATTATCTTTCCGGCAATGGTGCAGGTTCAAATTCCAAATTCAGGGCATTCGAGCCGGCGTTTCACACCGGGCATAAGTTCTACGGGTTCATGGATTATTTTATTGCCATACCGCAAAACACGGATAACCGCGGCCTGCAGGATGCGATCGTCAGGGCGTTGTTGAGGTTTGGAGATTCATGGACGCTTTCGCTGTGGGGCCATCACTTCATGCTTGCCCGGTCACTTGCGGGCCACAGCACTCTCGGACAGGAGATTGACGTTGTTGGAGGAGTAAACTACGCCCCGAATGTCTCGTTTGAATTCGGAGTTTCCGGTTTCATCCCCGATGAATTGATGCGTGTGAAGTTCGGAAGCGCCGATGTCGCCTTGTGGTGTTACGGCGTTACGCGGGTGTGGTTTTGAGATCGTGTATTCCCACAACCAACGCGGGATACGTTCTTGCCCTTGTTGTCGGCCTGATGCTGGGGCTCGGTTTTTATACGTGGACCTATGCGGAAGGCGGATCGTACTTCAGTAATGACCCGGGGGCCTGCGCCAACTGTCATATCATGCGCGAATATTTTGATTCCTGGCAGAAGTCCAGCCACAAGACCCGTGCAACCTGCAACGATTGCCACACACCCCATGAGTTTGTGCCGAAATACATTGCCAAAGGGGAAAACGGCATCAGGCATTCATGGAAGTTTACCTTTCAATCATTTCGTGAACCGTTACACATCACTGCAGGCAATCTGGTAAACCTGCAGGAGAACTGCGTGGCGTGCCACGCCAGCCTCGTCAGGGAAATTGCCGGCCTGACACAACACGGCAACTCCACCGAACAGACCTGTGTGCATTGTCATGCAGATGTCGGCCATGGTGCGAGATACTGAAACGAATGGAGAATACTCACATGCCCGCCAATCAACCCGGTTATGCCCGCTACACACTCATTGTTGTCATCGTTGCGGCGATTACGTTTGTCACCACGTGGCTGCTCTTCAATGTCCGTGACCGCAAGGAGGAGGCGAAAGAAGTTTCCTTCCGCCTTGCCGACCTTACGGAAGAGTCAATAGACCCGGCCATCTGGGGAAAGAACTTTCCGCGGCAGTATGACGGATACAAGAGAACAGTGGATACCATGCGGACAACGTTTGGCGGAAGCGAAGCATTTCAGAAGCTGGACACAGAACCGGCACTGAAAAGGATTTTTGCCGGATATGCGTTCAGCATTGATTATCGTGAGGAGCGAGGACATGCGTTTATGTTGCAGGATCAGGATATGACGTTGCGCGTGAAAGAACGAAAGCAGCCTGGTGCCTGCCTGCATTGCCATGCTTCGGTTATTCCGGCGTACAGAAAGATCGGGAACGGTGATGTGATGAAGGGGTTTGAAGAAGTCTGCGGGATGGCATACCCCGATGCGCGCAAACTTGTTGACCATCCTGTGGCGTGCATTGATTGCCACGACCCGAAAACGATGGATTTGCGCGTGACACGCCCCGGCTTTCTTATTGGTATCAAGGCGTACATGAAAACGAAGGGTGTCGAAAATTTTGATCCGAACCGTACTGCTACCCGGCAACAGATGAGAAGCTTTGTCTGCGGACAGTGTCATGTTGAATACTATTTCAAAGGCGATCACAAGCTGCTGACCTACCCGTGGGCGAACGGAATCAAAGTGGAAGAGATTCAATCGTATTATGATTCAGTCGGGTTTAAGGATTGGGAACATGCCGAAACAGGTGCGCCGGTATTGAAGGCGCAGCATCCGGAGTTTGAAATGTGGAACCAGGGCATTCACGCGCGCAGCGGCGTTGCCTGCGCAGATTGCCATATGCCGTACATGAGAGATGGTGCTGTGAAGATCAGTGACCATCATGTCCGCAGCCCGGTCCTGAATATCTCCCGTGCTTGCCAGACCTGTCATCCCCAGCCTGAGGACGAAATGAAATCCCGCGTCGAAACCATTCAAACCCGGACGCGCAAGCTGCTTGATAGAAGCGAACAGGCGCTTACCGGTTTGTATGATGAAATCCAGAAAGCAAGAGCACGTGGAGTCTCATCACTGGCATTGGAGCCCGCGCTCAAGATGCAGCGGATCGCACAATTCCGTATGGACTTTGTCGCGGCGGAAAACTCCATGGGATTTCATGCACCCCAGGAGGCGGCCCGTATACTCGCCGAATCCATTGATTACGCCCGGCAAGGGCAGCTGATTGCTCAGGCAGCAAAGTAGGCTGCTTCCTCGGGTGTAAATATCTTACACACTCGCCCCTCATCCGGGTGTGAACAAATTATGCAGTTGTGCAAGCATGTCTGCGAAATCTGACGGATTCTCAAGAATCCAGTCCGGCACGGTATTGGTTGTACATGAAGTTGAGTGTTCCCACACTCGAAGTATCCTCTCTCTTCACATAACCAAATAACTATCATAGTGTGATCCATGCGTATCAAACAAACATACGGTTTCCTGTCCCTTCCAACGGAAGCACGGAAGAAGGTTGAAGTCACGCATTTTGCCAGCCTCGACAGCGCACAGTTTCTGCTCCAGAAATACTACCCGAACCACATCGTGCGCCGGTCGGTGGAAAGCCTGAGAGTGACAAACAAAGACAAGTCGTTCACCGTTGCGCAGTTTGAGCCTGCATAATCCGTAGCGACGGCGTTCAGGCTGAATTGTTGTTCTCCCCACCTCCGGGCTTTTCTTCCCATGGCATCTCCGTGTCTTGACATTTATTGTTTCTCTCATTAGTATGAAGCGCATTTCACCAGTCACCATCATTGAGGGATGAATGAACCGGTTGTGCGCTCTTGTGCTTGCGGTTGTGTCGCTTGCCTTTCAGGCAGGTTCACAAATCAAACTTCAGGAAGGTTTTGAATCCGGGATATCGCACCCCGCAGGAGGGGGAGTATGGAATGCCGCAGCACATCCCATCTTCAGTGACAGAAACTGGACTGTGCGGAGTGCAGGCGATCCTTTGCCGGGAATCGCCGTAAATACCGCAATTGCCTATGCCGGAACCAACGCGATCGGTGTGGGGTGGCAAGCCGGGCTTGATACAAGCGGCAGTCAACCGTCACAAGCGGATGTCTGGGTGATTACCCGCCGCGTGCTGAATATTCAGTCGGGAGATGTGCTGAGATTCTGGGCAACAGGCGGAAGCCAGTATGCCGATAGCATCCAGATCAGTGTAAGTACAGCCGATTCGACTCCCGCAACACAATCAGTACATCTTGGAACGCTTCTCTGGCCCGTCGGCGCAACGTATGGGCAGTTCAACGAGTACACCTTTGACCTTTCGGGCTTTGCCGGACAGAACGTCTGGATCGGTTTCCGGTACTACCTCAATGCTTCAACCACCGGCTATTACGTTCATCTGGATGATGTCCGGGTCGAGCCGTTTTCATCCGTTGAAACAATAAGCAACACGATGCCCGATCAGTTCGGTCTGCTGCAGAACTATCCCAATCCCTTCAACCCAACGACAAATATCGGATTCCGTATTGCACAGCCGGGGTTTGTCTCGCTTACGGTGTACAACGCACTTGGACGGGAAGTGCAGACTCTCATCCATGGAAACATGGATGCGGGCGAGTACCGGGTTCCGTTTGACGCCTCCGGGCTGGCGAGCGGTGTGTATTTCTATACGCTCAGAGCCGGAGCGTTCTCCCAATCGCACAAGATGGTGCTGGCGCGGTAAACTACGGCTCAAACACATCCTCAATTTTCTTTCCGAACGCCTTTGCAATTTTGAATGCAAGCGGCAGCATCGGGTCATACTTTTCATTCTCTATGGCATTCACCGTTTGACGCGACACGCCGAGGCGTTGCGCCAGCTCCTCCTGCGACCATTCTCTTTCCGCCCGTAGGGTTCGTAATTTGTTTTTCATGTGCTGTTCTTCCCGGCCTATTGATACCGCCGCTTTGCGAGCGTGAGGCCGAGAAAATACAGCACCGGCAACATTGCCCACACATGGCGGTAGCTCAGGTCTTCCGGCGGTAGCTTGATCGCCAGTTCAAGCAGGCCGAGCACAAGGAGAAGAATAAGCGTTAGCGGAAACGCAAAAGCGAGCGCTTCGAGCTGGATTCTCCGCTCGAGTTCGTCCAGCGAACGGATGCCTTTGGCGATTGCAAGGAGCAGGAACGTAAATGGAAGAACCGGAAGCAGGGCAAAGCCGACACGCACTGCGGAAGATATTCCTTCCATTTCCAGCCCCGCCCGTGCGGCAAAGTAGGAGAGAACAAATACGATGACCGGTATCCAGCCTTTCCAGGTACCGGATTGTTGTGTTTCGGTGGGTGACATGAGAACCTCCTTGGGTTGTGTATGTAAAGTATTCTTTACATATCAATATACAACCCGAAAAGGCGTTTGTCAAGTATCCTTTACACTATATTTTGGTAATTATATACTAGGGATTACTAAGGTTTTTTGGGC
>CAZWIN010000039.1:0-13740 GCA_964633855.1 uncultured Chitinophagales bacterium | reverse complement strand
ATTATCAGCCACCGCTCCGGTGAGACGGAGGACGCAACTATTGCCGATATTGCCGTGGCAACAAATGCCGGACAAATCAAAACCGGCTCGGCAAGCCGTACTGACCGCGTCGCAAAGTACAATCAGCTTCTCCGCATTGAGCAGGACTTGGATACGAAAGCGATGTACGCCGGCATGGGTGCATTTGCAAGATAGCATAAGCAGACTTTAAAGATCAGGCAGAAGGGGTTTATGACGCAGATAATTAAATTTGGTACAGACGGTTGGCGCGCAGTAATAGGAGATGATTTTACATTTGCCAACCTGGGAAAAGTTGCCCTTGCAACGGCGCGGTATTATAAAAGCCACAAGAAAATTAAAAACGGGATTGTAATCGGCTATGATGCGCGGTTCATGTCGCGTGAGTTTGCCGAAAAGTCGGCGGAGGTGATTGCCAACGCGGGAATCAAGGTAAAACTTGCGGACTGTATCGTCAGCACTCCGATGATTTCTCTGTTGACAAAACTTGAGAATGCGGCAGGGGGAATCGTCATCACGGCAAGCCACAATCCACCGAAATGGAACGGCTTCAAAATCAAAGGCGACTTTGGTGGCCCGGCGCATCCCGAGATGATTGCAAAGGTCGAAAAGGAACTCGGGAAAATCCTCAAGCTGAAAAATATTCCTCCCGGAAAATTATCATTCAAACAGCTGGTTGAGAAAGGAAAGATCGTTCCAATCGGCATGAAGCAAAGATATCTGGATCATGTCGGGGAGAGGATTAACCTTGATCTCATCCGTTCTTCGGGGATTCGTATTCTCTATGATTCGATGTACGGGGCGGGCCAGGGTGTTTTGGAGTCCATCATTCCCGGAGTGAAGGATTTGCATCCGGAGTACAATCCATCTTTCGGCGGCACAAATCCCGAGCCACTTGCCCATAATCTCGGCGAGCTGATGCGCCGTGTGAAGTCCGATGGTTTCCACATTGGCATTGCCACGGATGGCGACGCCGACCGCGTTGGTGCTGTGGACGAGCAAGGCAACTTTGTGGATTCCCACCGCATATTCGCCCTGCTGCTGAAATACTTTGTTGAACAGAAACACATGACGGGCGAAGTGGTGAAGTCTTTCTCGGTAAGCCAGATGGTCAACAAGCAATGCGAAAAATACGGCATCACAATGCATGAAACGGCAATTGGGTTCAAACACATTTGCCGTTTGATGACTGAGCGGGATGTGTTGATCGGCGGGGAGGAGAGTGGCGGGCTCGGAGTGAAGGGCCATTTGCCCGAGCGCGATGGAATTTATCTCGGACTGTTGTTGTGCGAAATGATGGCAGTGCGGCAGAAAAAGCTCAGCGAGCTGGTTCAGGAAGTAATGGATGAATTCGGCAACCACGAGTTTCACCGCATAGACCTGCACGTTACCGAAAAGGACAAGGCGGCGATTATCAAGAAGTATCAAAAAGGAGTAAAGACCATCGGCAGGTATCCGGTGACGGGCAGAAAGGATACAGACGGCTTCAAATTGTTTGTTGATGGCGGTTGGGTTCTTGTGCGTGCATCCGGCACGGAGCCGCTGATCCGGTTTTATGCGGAGGCGGAATCCCGGGAGAAAGTTAACGAACTGCTGAAAGCAGCAACAAGCTAAGAGTGCCCGCTCCCGAAATCGGGGCGAGGAATGCAAAACGATCGCGAGTCGTACAGAGGTGGTTCATGGAATCAAAGATGTTCTATAATATCATGCCCGATGGCACGGTGAAGCAGGTAAATCCCTTTACCGGCACGGAAGTGTGGACTGTTGCCGGCCGTGGAAAGAAGCCCATCACCAATGAAAAACTCGTCGAGCCGAAACCGATTGAAAAGCGCGATCCGGAAAGCTACTGCAGTTTTTGTCCCGACCGGTATTTTGATACCGCGCCGGAAAAGTCGCGGCTGATCAGGCACGGCGACACACATTGGGAGCGCCTTGATTTTCTCGCTCCGGAAAAATACCGGGAAACGACGGCAGAGTTTCGCCGGGTCGGCAACATGTTTGAGATTGTTACGCTCGATTACTGGCGGAAGAACTATGCGTATAAAATGAGCGCCCAACGCCAGCGGTGGAAGGAAGACTATCTCGCCAATCCCGTTGGCCTCAAGCATGTCACCGATATCGTCCATTACAAACTGAAGCAGGAAGGAAAAACCGAGGAACAAATCGAGAAGATGTCCGTCTCGGAGCGCCTTGCCATTGCAGACGCGTTTTTTGGCGGAGGGCATGAGCAAATCATCGCGAAGAGGCATTATAAAGAGGGCGCCATTAACGATGACGAGCTGCTTTCCTCGGGTGAACTCAGTATGGAAGAACATTTTCGCTACATGAAGCTGACCGTGGATGCAATCAGCGATATTGCCGGAACCAATCGTTATGTACGCTATGTGAGTGTGTTTCAAAACTGGCTCCGGCAGGCAGGCGCATCCTTCGATCATCTTCACAAGCAACTTGTTGCGTTGGATGAGTGGGGCGCTTCCATTGAGAACCAGATTTCCATGTTGCGAAGCGATCCCAATGTCTTCAATGAATTCGGCGCAAACTTTGCCGCGCACCACAACCTGATTTTTGCGGAAAACGATCATGCAATTGCGCTCGCCGGTATCGGGCACCGCTATCCGACAATTGAGATTTATTCGCGCAGTAATTCCGGCCGCCCGTATGAACACTCCGAGGAGGAGATACGCGGCATCAGCAACATGGTGCATGCATGCCACGCAGCGATGGGTTCCCACATCTCATGCAACGAAGAATGGTATTACACGCCCATTGACGCAGTATATAAAATGCCCTGGCATGTGTTGATCAAATGGCGTGTCAACGTGCCCGCGGGATTCGAAGGCGGGACCAGTATTTTTATCAATCCTATGACGCCGATTGATTTGCGCGATCGGGTTGTTCCGAAGCTCTACCAGCTGAGGGATGCCGGAAAAATTGATCGCATAAGAATTGCCGAGGAGTGCCGCGTCGACCCGAACCCGTTAAAATACTATTTGAAATAATCCACACCCCCCGGCGGTACAATCCCATGCACTTCCATTCCCGTAGTTACGGCCGCGGCTTTCCCCTCATTATTCTGCACGGGCTTCTTGGCTCGCTTGATAACTGGGCGACACTCGGAAAAAAACTCGGCGAACGGTTCCATGTGTTTACTTTTGATGCGCGTAACCATGGCCGCTCATCCCATTCCGAGAGGATGGATTATGAAGTTATGGTTGGCGACCTTCGAGCGTTCATGCAGGAGCACAACATTACGCAGGCGCATCTCCTGGGACATTCCATGGGCGGGAAAACGGTGATGCATTTTGCTATGAGCCATCCCGGGATGGTGGCGAAGCTCGTTGTTGTTGATATGGCGCCAAAGGCGTACAGCAGAAAACACGATCATATTTTTGAAGCGCTGAGCTCGCTTGACTTGAAGAAATTTACTGCGAGGAAGGAAGTAGATGACGCACTCTCGGTGAAAATCCCTGAGTTCTCCACGCGGCAATTCCTGCTCAAGAATTTGGCAAGGGCGGAATCCGGCAACTTTCACTGGAAGATGAATCTTCGCGTGCTCAGAGAGCACTACAACGAGCTGAGCAAAGCACTTCCGGCTTCGGCGGTGAGTGAAGCGCACGCCCTGTTTGTCAACGGCGGCAAATCAAGTTACGTTACCGATACCGACCGACCATTGATAAAACACCATTTCCCCAACTCACTCATTCTTACTGTCAAAAACGCCGGCCACTGGGTACACGCCGATGCGCCTGAGGAGTTGGAGAAAATTGTGGTCAGATTTCTCTTGCAGTAGTGGCCCGTTCCAACAAACAGGTTAAACAAGTGAAAAAAATCTCCGCGGCATGATCTCCGCAGTCAACATACAACTGCAATTCGGGGGAAGGGAACTCTTCAAAGACGTTTCCTTCCGCATCGGTACGCACGACCGAATAGGGTTGGTGGGATCAAACGGAGCCGGTAAGTCAACATTGCTCCGGATACTCATCGGTGAGAACTCTCCCGATAAGGGAGAAGTTGCAAAAGCAAAGTACGTCACGGTGGGTTATCTTCCGCAGGAAGGAATGCACGTCGAGGGCCGGACACTATACAAGGAGGTGGAAACTGCTTTCGGCGATGTATTGGAGGCACAACAGCGTCTTGAGGATGTGCACCAGAGAATGAACGAAGTCTCACATGAGACAGAGGAGTTCGCGGAGCTGCTGGAGCTGTATGGTGAATTACAGCATAAACTGGAAGACAGCGACGCGTTCCGGATGAAAGCAAAAATCGAGAAAGTATTGTTGGGGCTCGGGTTTTCCACGGGCGACATGGATCGGCAGACTTCGGAATTCAGCGGCGGGTGGCAAATGCGTATTGCCCTTGCCAAACTGCTGTTGATCCAACCCTCATTACTTCTGCTTGATGAACCGACCAATCACCTTGATCTTGATTCATTGCAGTGGCTGGAAGAATATCTGCAATCCTATGAAGGCGCAGTCATTGTTGTATCGCACGATCGCCGTTTTCTGGATAATATGACCACCAAGACGTATGAATTGAGTCTCGGCAGGCTTACCGAATACAGCGGTAATTACGGCTACTACGTCAAAGAAAAAGAGGCACGCAAACAACTGACGCTGGCAGCGTACAGGAACCAGCAGCAGCAGATCAAACAGACCGAACAATTCATTGAGCGATTCCGGTACAAGGCGACCAAGGCGCGTCAGGTGCAGAGCCGCCTGAAACAGCTCGACAAGCTCGAGATTGTGGAGATAGAAGACGAGGAAAGCGGAATACGCTTTGATTTTCCTCCTGCTCCGGCAAGCGGGCGCATCGTGATGGAGTTGAAGGGAATACACAAAAGCTACGGCGAAAAGAATATCTTCCGCGGCCTGGATTTTGACATAGATCGTGGCGACCGCATTGCGTTTGTCGGAGTAAACGGCGCGGGCAAGTCCACCCTCTCAAAAATCATCGCAGGCGTAGAACCAATTGAGGGGGGTGAGCGCAAAGTCGGGCACAATGTCATCGTCTCATATTTTGCTCAACACCAGGCGGACGAGTTGAATCCGAACAACGATGTGCTTGGAACGGTGGACGAGGTTGCTGTGGGCGATATCCGGAAATCATTGCGCAACCTGCTCGGCTGTTTTCTGTTCAGCGGCGATGATGTTTTCAAAAAAGTAGCCGTTCTCTCCGGCGGCGAGAAGAGCCGGCTTGCGCTGGCAAAAATGTTGCTCCAGCCCTGCAACCTGATTGTCATGGACGAACCGACGAATCATCTTGATATGCGCTCGAAAGCGGTGATGCAGCAGGCACTGCTTGGTTTCGGGGGAAGTTATGTGATCGTCTCCCACGACCGCGACTTCCTTGACCCCATTGTGAACAAAGTGGTCGAATTCAGTAAAGGCCGCATCAGGACATACCCCGGCAATGTAAGCGATTATCTTTACACAAAGCAAAAGGAACAGGGGACCGCAGGCACAGCAGCGACAGTTTCACGGCAGCAACAAAAGAAGAAAGAAGAGCCAGCGATTTCCGGCAAGGATCGGAAAAGAATAGAAGCGGAACAACGTCAGAAGCGGTATCAAGCGACAAAACCCCTTCAAGAAAAGATAGAGGTGCTGGAGAAACAGATCTCGATAAAAGAGAAAAGAAAGGCAGCGGTCGAAGAATTAATGGGTCATCCGGATTTTTACAAGGATGGTGAGAAGGTGAAGGAAATCTCCGGTGAATACAAGGAACTTCAGGCAGAATTAAGCAATATCTATTTTAAGTGGGGAGAGTTGACGAAAGAACTTGAAAATGCTATTGCAAAACTTGGCTTGTAAAGTGTATAGAGAGAGAACTGTGGGTGCGGCCACATGAATCGCGGCGACGAGCTCACGCTGAAACTGGATGCTTTTGCATTCGAGGGCAAGTCCGTTGCCCGCTTTGAAGGCATGGTGGTATTTGTGCACGGAGGCGTTCCCGGGGATGAGGTGCGCGCACGGATAGTCAAGGTCAAGAAGCAATTTGCCGAAGCACAGGCAATGGAGATACTCACCCCCTCCGCTCTTCGCGTGCAACCGCGATGCAGATATTTCGGAACCTGCGGTGGGTGCAAATGGCAGGATGTGCATTACCAGGCGCAACTTGATTTCAAACGTCAGCACGTGATAGATGCGCTGGAACGGATTGGCGGCTTCGGGGATGTGCAGGTGAATCCGGCACTCGGATCCATTGACATTTATTGCTATCGCAACAAGATGGAGTTCTCATTCGGCGAGCGGTGGCTGTCCAACGAAGAGATGACTGCTTCCGGAACGGAAGGTACAATTGATCGTTTTGCTCTGGGATTGCATATCCCCCAGCGTTATGACAGGGTTCTTGATCTCGAAGAGTGCTGGCTCCAATCGCAAAAGAGTAGCCGCATTGTCAACGAAGTGCGGAGTTTTTGCAGAAGGAACAATCTTGCCATCTTTTCAACCGACACACACTCCGGCTATCTGCGCAATCTCATCATACGCGAGGCAAAGCAGACAAATGAACTGATGGTCAATCTTGTTACGAGGGACGATGTTCCATCGCTGATGACAGAACTTACCGGTACACTGTTGTCAGCAGTTCCGTCTATTACAACAATTATCAATAACATTACGGACCGAAAGTCACAGGTTGCTATTGGCGACATCGAAAAGGTCTACCACGGCACGGGCTACATTACGGAAAAAATAGGAAAGCGCACGTACCGTATCTCGGCAAACTCCTTCTTCCAGACGAACACTCTGCAGGCGGAGCAATTATACATTACCGCGCAAAGGATGGCAACGCTCAAGCCGGATGACGTACTGTTTGACCTGTATTCCGGAACAGGTACAATTGCACTGCATGTTGCAGATGATGTTGCGGAAGTAGTTGGTATTGAATCGATCGAGGCGGCAGTCAAGGATGCTCAACGAAACGCAGAACAAAACGGCGTGAATAATTGCCGCTTTCTGCTTGGCGATCTGAAGGACCGCCTGACAAAAGATACGGGTTGGTTGCAGCAGCATCCCAAACCCACTGTGATGATTATTGACCCTCCGCGAAGCGGAATGCACGAGAAGGTAGTGATGGAAGTAAAGGCGATATTACCCGAAAGAATCGTTTATGTAAGCTGCAATCCCACAACACAGGCAAGAGACCTTAAGCTTTTGTGCGCGGAGGGAGCATACACAATAACCGGCGTTCAACCCGTGGATATGTTTCCCCATACCTACCATATAGAGAATGTCGTTTCTCTCCGCACAACCCGCCCCTCACAGGTTTCCCAATAAATAATCCCTGACCGCATGGTAATCTGCCGGGAGAGGGGTACTCAACTTTGGACGGCGAAGAACATGTTGCAGCGTTAGCGGCAGCGGGACATCAATACCGATTGCTTTGAGGATGACTTCAGGGAATTTCGCCGGATGGGCGGTTGCCGTTACAATGACCGGTGGCGCGACGTTTAATCGTCGGACAGCCGCGACGCCAACTGCCGTGTGAGGGTCGAGTACATATCCTGTTGATTCGTATGTGCGTCTTATCTCCTCAAGTGTTTCCGCGTCCGTGACACTCACCGCAGTTATATCTTTCTGCATCTGCTGTAGATCGCCCCGATACAATGTTTGCAGCCTTGCGAAATTGCCCGGATTGCCCACATCCATTGCGCATGAATATGTTTGAACGGAAGGACGGGGTATGAACTGTCCCGAAGAAAAATAAGCAGGAACAACATCATTGCTATTGGTGGCAGCCACAAAACCTCGAATCGGGGCCCCCATCTGTTGAGCATAAACGCCCGCAGTAAGGTTGCCGAAGTTTCCGCTTGGTACCACGATAAGAGGGTTGGTGTTGCTGTCCGTCAGGATATTCAGTTGAGCGGCCGCCCAATGGTAATATGTAACTTGCGGAATGAGCCGGCCGATATTGATCGAGTTGGCTGTTGTAAGCGGGAATCTCTGTCGAATGGATTCATCTCCCAAAGCCCGCTTTACAATGTGCTGACAATCATCAAATGTTCCCTGAATTTCCAATGCCCGGATATTCCCTCCGAGGGTTGCCATTTGCTGCTCTTGGAGCGGGCTGATTCTTCCGGAAGGATATAAAACACAGATGGTAATATTGGGCGCATTGAAAAATCCGTGGGCAACGGCACTTCCAGTATCCCCCGAAGTTGCCACAAGAATGAGAGCCCTGTTTTGCTCAAGCTTGAGGAAATGTGACATCGTCTGCGCCATGAAACGCGCTCCAAGATCCTTGAAGGCAAGCGTAGGGCCATGGAAAAGCTCAAGCAGAAACACCCCCGGCTTCAGTTGAACGAGCGGAACTTCAAAGCCCCACGCGTTCTTAACAATCAGATCTATCTCTTGAGGGGAAATCTCGTTGCAGAATGCCGATGCAATATCTGCACCGATGGAAGAAAGAGAGAGAGTATGGGATTTCTCAAAGAAGTCGGTCGGGAGACGCGGTATGTTTTCGGGAACATAAAGTCCGCCATCAATAGCGAGGCCATGGAAGAGGGCATCACGAAAACTTGTCGGAGGACAGTTGCCGTGTGTGGAGAGGTACTTCATCGGGTTATGCGTTGCTAACAATAGCAGCGCCGCGCGTATTCACTTTGGAAATATATGCGTCACTCTCTACTGCCGCTGCAGAGCGGAAGGCGCGTTTCATTGCAGAAGCAACACGTTTTGCTTTGAGTGCTGAATCGGTAACCGCAAACAAGGACGGGCCGGAACCGGCGAAGGTGCAGCCCCAGGCTCCCGCATTGAGTGCGGCGGCTTTGACCTCCGCGAACCCCGGAGTAAGATGTCGACGCGCCGGTTCAATAATAATGTCCTCGGTGCATGTGCCGACAAGTTTGGCATTTCCCTGCGTCAACCCCGCCACTAATCCACCCACATTACCCCATTGACGCACCGCACTCCGAAGAGGGACATCGTGCGGTAAAACATTCCGCGCCTCGGCAGTGCGGACAACAAGATGGGGATGTACTACAACCCAAAAAATGGAGTTGCGTACCGGGAGCGAAACCACATCGAGTGGATCGTAACTGCGGACAATAACAGCCCCGCCGAGCAAACAGGGCGCGACGTTGTCTGCGTGAGGCGATCCAGATGCCATGCGTTCCCCCTCAATGGCAAAGCGCAGAAGGTCGATTCTTCTCAATGGTTTGGACAGTAGCGCATTCACCGCAACCAGAGCTGCTACACTGCTTGCTCCCGAACTTCCCAATCCGGAACCAATTGGCATCCGCTTCAGAAGAGAGAGTTCAACCCCGAAAGGAGGGTTCATTTCGTTCAACAGCAATGATGAGACATGCGCGGCAACATTGTTCATTCCGGAGGGAAGATCGTTGCGCTTTGCTTGCAGTGAGAATGAGAGCCCGGGTTGCTTCCTTCGGCGGGCGTGCGCGAAGTCTCCCGGCTTATCAATTGCCAGTCCTATGATGTCAAATCCTGATCCAAGATTGGATAGTGTTGCAGGTGCATAGACGGTGACGGATGTTCGAGCCATAGTTGGTGTCAATATGGAAGAGAGTGGAGCAGTTTGAGGATATCGGAAAAGACTCCCATTGCGGTCACATCTGCGCCGGCTCCCGGTCCCTGCACAACCAGCGGAGTACGGGAGTAACGCTTCGTAGTGAAAATAATGATGTTGTCGCTTCCTTTAATCCGGGCAAAGGGGTGGCTCAAGGGAAATTCCTGAAGCCCTGCTGAGCCCGTTTTGTTCCGAAGGATCCCCACATAGCGCAGTACTTTTCCCTGAGACTGTGCACGTTTCAGCCACCGCAGCATTGCCTGGTCGCTGCGGGCGAAGCGTTTGTAGAATCCATTGTTGAAGTCGCCGCCGCGAAGTGATGGCGGAACAAGATTCGATGTCCGGATGCTGCTCACATCCATCCGCCAGCCTAACTGCCTTCCGAGAATCAGAAGCTTACGCGCAACATCCATTCCCGAAAGGTCATCGCGCGGGTCGGGCTCTGTGTAGCCGAGTTTGTGAGCTTCACGGACGCACTCGCTGAACCGCTGTGTGCCATCGTAAGTATTGAAAAGATAACTGAGCGTTCCCGAGAGTATTCCTTCAATTTTGATAATTGTATCGCCGCTGGCAACGAGGTCATTCAGGGTTGAAATAACCGGGAGCCCCGCACCGACATTCGCTTCATACAAAAAATATTTCTGGCGATGCTGAAGCAGCCGCATTAACTCTTCATACTGTCGGGATGGAAGGACATTCGCCTTTTTATTTGGCGTGACAATATGGAGGTTGGCTTTCACAAATTCCGGATATGCCGCCACAACAGCGGGGCTTGCAGTGCAATCAACGAGGGCGGCGTTGACCAATCCAAGGGACGAAATTTCGCTTGCCAGTTTCACCGGATGCATACGCTTTGGTGACCGGCGAAGTGCTTTTGACCATTGCTCGCGCTCCATGCGGGTCGTTGAAAGAACGTAGCGCTTACTGTTGGCAATGCCTGCGATGCGAACATCAAACCCCCGGGCAAGGAGAAAAGAACGTTGTTGTTCGAGCTGGTCGAGCAATGCAGAGCCGATGTTGCCGATACCGACAATAATGAGGTCCAGCTTCTTGCGCTTTTCAAAGAACGCTTCATGGACAACATTGAGCGTGCGCGCCGTATCGGCGGAATTTATCACGAACGAGATATTCCGCTCGGATGCGCCCTGTGCTATGGCGCTGATATTGATATTATTGGCGCCCAGTGCCTGAAACACCTTGCCTGAGACGCCGGGAGTTCCTCTCATCCCGTCGCCGACGATGGCAACGATCGATTGTGATGACCGTTCGTCAAGCTTCGCAAGAGAGGTGTGAAACTCGTACCGGAATTCGCGGGCAATAGTAACCTTGGCCGCAGCCGCATCACTTGTGCGCACCGCAAAACAAATGGTATGCTCGGAAGACGCTTGCGAAATGAGAATGACGCTCACACTACTCGAGGCGAGTGAGCGGAACAAACGCTCTGCCGTCCCCGGTACGCCGACCATACTCATGCCGCGAAGGGTGAGCAGAGTTATGCCGTCAACGGAGGTGATGCCTTTTGCCACCCCATCCCGGCCGGTTATTTGTTTGGAAACAAGAGTTCCGGGTGCGTCAGGATTAAGAGTGTTCTTAATCAGAATGGGAATTCCCCTGGCAACAGCAGGCGCAATTGATGCCGAGTGAAGTACGGTGGCGCCGAAGTACGATAACTCCATTGCTTCTTCATAAGAGACGCGTGGCAACACGAAGGCCGATTGTACCAATCGCGGATCGGCGCTCAACACGCCGTCAACATCCGTCCAGATTTCAATGACAGACGCATTCAGCGCTGCGCCGACAATAGCAGCGGAATAATCCGAGCCGTTCCTGCCTATGGTGGTAGTGCGTCCGTCATTTGTAGAGCCAATAAAGCCTGTTACCACCGGAATGGTGTTCTTCTTGCCGGCGGCAAAAACCTTCTTGAGGCAGGAACGAATGCGCGGATTCGTCTGGTCAAATAATACAGAGGCACTGGTAAAGTTCTCATCTGTAACAATGAAATTCCTCGCATCCACAAATACTGCAGGATGTGTGCGGTTCAAAAACGCCGACACAATGGAAGCCGAGAGCCTCTCGCCAAAACTTGCAGCCAGATCCAGCGCGCGGGGCGATGCGTGACGCAGGAGTGCAATGCCGTGAAGAATATCTCGCAGTTCAGCTAACCGACCGTTAATCGAGTCATGAAGGGAGTGTTTTTTGATACTGGTGAGCTCCCTTGCCGTGGCAAGGTGTTGACGGGCGATTTCGTTATAGAGTGTTTCGTATTTCGGATTGCCGGCCTCGGCAAGACGCGCAGTTTCAAGAAGCCGGTTTGTTACCCCCTGAAATGCCGAGACGACAACCACAATCCTTTCTTTAGACGCTTCTGCCCGTATAATTTTTGCAACCGCGCGTATTCGGCCGGCATTTGCAAGCGAAGATCCGCCAAATTTCAAAACCTTCATGTGTGCCGATTCCTCGTTCCCGCAGAGAGATTTTCGTCAAAAAAAGCAACGATGCGTTGCCGGTACTCATCACCGCCGACCTCCATCATATCATTGTGCTTTGCCCCGGGAATAAGCCAGAGCCGTTTTGGTTCGTTGGCGTTTTGATAGACAGCTTCGGAGTATTTGTAGTGGATCAAATTGTCCGCCGTTCCATGAAGAATGAAGAGGGGGATGTGTACGCGTTTGACCGCGTCCAGCGGCGAGACTGCATTGGCTTTGAAGTGCGCAAGGTATTCGGAGCGTTTGATGACAATATTGCGGAGATAGTGCCAGGGTAATTTGATCATACGCCGTTGATAGTCGTCAAAAATTGTCCTCAGGGTGGCGAACCCGCTTTCGGCGATGACAGCTGAGACTCGTTGGTCGGCGGCGGCAACCTGGAGCGCAACTGCGGCACCCATCGAAGATCCAAAGAGGCCGATGCTTGTGGTGTTGAGATCCCCCCTTTCTTTGAGATAATTAATTATCGTCGTGGTGTCATGCTTTTCGTAGAAACCGTATGTACAAAACGATCCCTCGCTTTCCCCGTGACGCCGGGAATCGTAGAGGAACAAGGTGTAGCCGTTTTCGTGGAGCAGTTTTGCCATGGGTAATCCGACAATCTTGCATTCACTAACGCCATGAAGATATATTACTGTTGCCTTCTCCGGTCCCTTCGATTTTATGAGCCAGCAATGCAGGCTGAGCCCCTCCGCCGTTTTGAGGATGATCTTTTCAAACGGTAACCCGGCATCAGAAGGGTCAAGAATGGAGGTGTATTTCTTGTAATAATCAACGGTGCGGCGGTGCGGTTGCAGCAACAGAACAGGGCCGATAAAGAGAAGGAGGAGCGAAATAAACACCAGGAAGAGAACGACAAACAATATAAGCAACAACAACATGCTCATTCTGCATATCCGTAGCAGCAAGGAGGAGACGACACCGGGAATGGAGGGTTCACGTAAGTCACAGGAAAATAAGTTTTGGAAAACACGCTGCAATATAATCACCGTACAGGCCGGAATCAACCTTTGCGTCTGCTGCTCAATGTTGATACATTGATTGCATGGTACTGCCGGAACGTGTTGCCATAGTGCACGAATGGTTTACCTCCATGCGTGGAGGCGAAAAATGTGTTGAAGCACTATGCGAGGTCTTTCCTTCCGCCACCCTGTTCGTTCTTCTCCACAACCCCGGGTCAGTATCGCCGATTATCGAGCGGATGCCGATACGGACATCTTTTATTCAGCAACTTCCATTTGCTGAAAAGAAATACCGGCATTATCTACCGTTTTTTCCGGCTGCCGTCAGACAATTTGATTTGTCTGAATTTGACCTCGTGATCAGTTCACATCACTGCGTCGCAAAAGGCGCTAAGGTACAACAGGATACATTACACATCTGCTACTGTCATACGCCGATGCGTTACCTTTGGGACCATTATGACGAGTACTTTGGGCCGGGGCGCGCCGGTTTTTTAACCAGAGCGGGGATGAAAATCGCATCCGGGTATTTACGAAGATGGGATGTAAGGACAGCGCTATGCCCGGACTTCTTCATTGCCAATTCGGAAAATGTCCGCAAAAGAATTCAAGCCATCTATAAGCGCGATGCAGATGTTATCTATCCGCCTGTTGACACTTCTCTATTTCAGCTCTCTTCCGCTCGGGGAGAGTATTTTCTGGTTGTCAGTGCGTTTGTGCCCTACAAGCGGATTGATCTGGCGGTGCAGGCG
>CAZWIN010000038.1:712-13934 GCA_964633855.1 uncultured Chitinophagales bacterium | reverse complement strand
ACGGGCTTTCTGAAAAGCGCATTTCAGTGGCGGTGGCAATCGCAGGTGAAAAACCTCTCGTCGGTGTTGATTTTCGGTGGGTTCGCAGTCGGCGTGTTTTTTGTCTCAAGATTCTTTACCGGTTACCTGCTGAACGAAGCACACATCGGGCAATTCCTCTTTCATCGTTTTCTCTCCATGTTGTTGTACGTGTTCTTTGTTACGGTGAACCTCGGCAACATGATCGTCTCCTATTCGACGCTCTACAAATCGCAGGAAGTAGGCTTTTTGATGTCGCTGCCCATTTCCCATGCGAAGATATTTCTCATCAAATTTGTCGATAATTTCTTCTACAGCTCCAGCACCCTTGCATTGATCGGTTTTTCCGTTTTGCTCGGGTATGGATCGGTGTTCGACCAGCCGTGGTATTTCTATTTCTTTGCCACATTTTTCGTCATGCTGCCGTTCATGCTTATTGCGGGAGTCCTTGCCGTACTTGTGTTGATGTCACTCATCAAGATTGCCACAAAGATCGGAGTACGCTGGCTTATCGGCATTATGGTGACGCTGTATCTTTCGGCAATCTACATGTATTTCAAAATCACCAATCCGGTGGCGCTGGTTCACGAAGTTATGAAGCACTATCCGGATGTGAATGACTACTTCGGATACCTTGACCCGCCGTTCATACAATACCTGCCCAATCATTGGGTGACGGAATTTATGTACTGGATGGTCAACGGGCAGCCTGCGCGTGCCATACCGTATTTCACGCTGTTGTTTCTGACCATGCTTGGGTTGGTGGCGTTTGCCAGCCTTATGGCGAGAAAGTATTATTACAAGAGCTGGGTGGCAGCCTCGGACGCGGAATTGATGAAAGGCCCGGCGAGTTCGTTCAGGTTGAGGTTTATGGAATTCGGAACGAAGTGGCTTCTCAAGCCACACACCGAGGTGCTGGTCAAGCGGGACTTCTGGATGTTTTTCCGTGAGCCGAGCCAGTGGCTTCACCTGATGTTGATGATGGTTCTCCTGATGATCTTTGTAGTCTCAGTGGGAAGCCTCGAACTGAAATTGACACAGCCGCTGCTTCAGGCCGTTTCCTTTCTTGTGGTTTTCCTTTTTAACGGCTTCCTTGTCGCATCCATTTCCTTGCGTTTTGTTTTTCCCGCGCCAAGTCTTGAAGGCGATACATTCTGGGCAGTCCGCACGTCTCCGACTTCACTGCGGAGCCTGTACTGGTACAAATTTCTCATGTCATTTTTGTTTGTGGCGACACTTGCGGAGATTCTTTCGGTGATATCCATCTATCTCCTGCAACGTAACTTCTTTCTTGTGCTGGTTGCAGGGGCGGGTACATTCTGCATCAGTCTAACCCTTATCAGTTTGAATCTAGGAGCTGGAACGTACTTCGCCATGTATCGTGAGAAGAATCCCATCCGTATCGCGTCCTCACAGGGTGCTTCACTCACGTTTCTTGGGAGCATGCTGTACCTCACCGCGGTTATCAGTATTTTGATTATTCCTTTGAACGGGTATTTCCAGAGGTTGATACTGTTTGGCGTATCCGAAACGCAATGGGCTTATCTTCCGCTCTCCATTTTGGCTGTGCTTTCTCTCCTCGTGTTCCTCGCGATGAACGGACTCGGGCTTCGTGCAATAAAACGGGATTATTGACCTTTCTAGAAAGGACTATGGCACTCGTAAGGTATTTGATAGTTTCTCTCATGTTTGTTGCGGCGATGGTACAAGCCCAGGATGGCTTTAAGTATTCCCATGAGGCTGACCGGATGTTCTCCCGCGGACTGGATTTTTACAGGAATGGCCGTTATGCGGAAGCTGTGGAAGCGTTCGATAAGACATCCCTGATCCAACCTCTGCACCAACGAACAACGGCGTCATTGGTGATGAAAGGGAAGGCACTGATTCAGCTCGAAGATTTTCTTGAGGCATCGAGAACGCTCAGAGGTTTTCTTGCGCAGTATCCGTGGAGTGGCTACACTGCCGATGCGGAATACATGATGGGGCTGACTCAGGCACGCATCCGTCGTTATGATGATGCTATGGGCTACCTGCTCTCGGCGTGGAGGAAATCCGTTACCACCGATTCGCTGAAACTCGGGCGCAACATTACCTCTGCGATAGAAGAAATTGCGGAAGAGCATATTCCGGTGCCGGGGCTCAAGTCATTGATTGCTCAAAGTGCTGAATCAAGGGAGAGGCAGTTGTTGTGGCTGAAGGTCGCAGAAAAAGAATCTGCATTAGGGAATGTTGCCGCAGCCTCAGTTGCAATTGACTCGCTTGAACAGCGCTACCCCGGGCATCCGTATGCAACACGAATAGCTGCCATCGGATCGGTTGTTTCGGAACGCAGCCATGTAAAGTTCGGAGTACTTCTCCCACTGATGAAAAGTAGCGAGCCCTCTGCTGCGAAACAAATCGGGAATGATGTTTATGACGGCGTTCTCTTTGCTGTCGAAGAGTATCTGGAAGAACCCTCGGTGCGTGTCAAAGTGACGCTGGAAACCCGGGATACGGAGCGCGACCCGGCAGTTGCCGAACGTGTTGCGGGAGAGTTGTGTGAGGATAGGGAGATTATCGGCATCATTGGTCCGGTATTTTCCCAGACCACTGTTGCGGCGGCAAAGATTACAAATAGGGCAAAAATTCCTCTCGTAACCCCAACGGCAAACTCCAATGGTATTGCTGCTTCAGGTGTGTACACATTTCAAGCGAATCCTGATTATGAAAACAGGGGGAAGGCCCTTGCGCGTTTCGCCATTGAGAAGAAACAATTCTCAACGTTTGCCCTGCTTTCTCCTACAGACACGCACGGCAAATTGATGGCAGAGGGATTTGTTGCAGAGGCAATAAAGCTTGGGGGAAAGGTCGTGACAAGCGAGTGGTACCCAAACGGCTCGACCGATTTCACCACACAGTTGCAGAATATTCGTCTTGCAGCAGAAAAGAACGCCGCGGAACCGATGATCTCCTTCCGCGGGCGTTTGAACCAGAGCGATATTGTGAAGCTTGTACAACTGGGCGTCCCGCGGAAACGTTTGGACTCTCTGGTCAACCGCTCTGCTGTTGTTCCTGCTGTGTTCCTGCTGGGCCCGCGTGGACGTGCGCTTGTTGATTCCCTGGAGATAAACGCATTTTCGTATGCCAGAAATACTGTTGACAGTCTTGATATTCCTGTCACGGGTATTGATGCCATCTATTGTCCTATTACCACATCGTCCGAGATCGGGCTGATTTCATCACAGATTGTGTATTTCAATATTCAGGCGCAGTTGCTCGGCTCGGGCGAATGGAACAGCTTTGCGGACCTGGATGCGAACAAGAGATATTGTGAAGGCGTGATATTTGAGGCAGATGGCTATCCGGATGAGCACAGTGCAGCGTTTGAAACATTCATGCGAAATTTCCAGCAACGTTTCGGTAAGCAGCCAAGTAAGAATACGTTGTATGGTTATGATGCTGCAAGAATGATGTTAGGGCTTGTCAGGGAGGGGGCCTCGAACCGCGAATCGCTGACCCGTGCTTTGTCGGAGTTACAGATGTACGAGGGCCTCCACGCAAAAATATCCCTGTTCGACAGAAGGGTGAATTCATGGCTGAAGATACTTCAATATGATGCTGATGCTGTGCATCAAATTGATGAAATCAATGTGAGTGTCCCTCCGGAAAAATGATGCCATGCGGCCCGACTCATTAACCGAACATATTGCAGAACCAAGAATCTACCACACGAGGATCAAGGATTGGCCGGAAAGCGAACGGCCCCGCGAGAAACTGCTTCATAGCGGAGCCCACACGTTGACTGATGCGGAACTTCTTGCCATTCTCATCCGTACCGGGACAGGGAAACACACAGCACTTGATCTTGCCCGGAAAATCATCTCTGATGAAAAATCATTAAGGGGCATTGCAGGGAAGTCTGCCGCCGAACTGATGCGCATTGCCGGAATAGGCGAGGCGAAAGCGGTTGAGGTTCTTGCCGCATTCGAGATCGGACGACGGATAGAGGGTACGGCAGGAGAAACAAGGATGGTAGTCCGTTCACCCGAAGACATCGCGCGGATGATGATCCCGCGCTTACGCGACCGGACCACGGAGCTTTTCTTTGTGTTTCTCCTTGACTCAAAAAACGGCTTGAAGCGTGAGATTGAACTTACGCGTGGAACACTCAACGCCAGCCTTGTTCATCCGCGGGAGGTATTTAAAACGGCAATTGACCATCTTGCTGCCGCAATTATTGTGGTACATAACCATCCGAGCGGGAACAGGGAACCGAGCCGTGAGGATATCGAAGTGACAAAACAACTGGCTGATGCGGGTCGTATCATTGGTATTCCGCTTCATGATCACATCATCATAGCGGGGGATGGATACACCAGTTTTGCCGAACGAGGGTTGATACCGGCGTAGGTGCCCTCTCATGGCTTATCATTGAAGAGTAAACTCTTTGAATGGATCTTTGGGAAACTTGTTTAACCAATCCTGCCAATCAAAAGATTTGTATAAGTTGATTGACAAAGAAGGGTTTTTTCGCTATTATTATTCAGCTTTTTGAAGCATATTGTGTACAGGATTTTGTTGTTGAATACTTATTTATGTTTAAATGCAGGGAGCGAAATCATGACGAGATTCAATAAAGGGTCGCTGACTCTTTTCGGTACACTCCTTCTCGGTGGGCTGTTGCTTGCAGGCTGTTCATCCAGCCCAAGTGCCGAGGAATTGCAACAGTTGAACATGTTGAAAGACCAGGCAGCTTCGTTGCAGAGGGAGGTTTCCTCGAAAGAGCAGACGAAAGCGGCATTGGAGAAGGAAATCGCCGACAAGAACGCCAAACTGAAGAAATGCGCTGATGATCAACAGGTCGTCAAACAGCGTCTTGGCAAGTAACAGCGAACTCATGAAGGAGTGTGAAACAATGAAACTGAATAGCCTTTTTGCAATTGTCCTCGCAGTGCTTTTTGTTGTTCCTGCTGCATACTCGCAGGAAATGACAAAGGAGCAGTGGCAGCAGGAAATGAACAGAGTCAAGCAGCAAGTTACTGACCTGCAGACAAAGTTGAACGGCCTGAATTCACAGATCAGCGGTTTGCAGGGCGAGTCCGGCAAGCTTGATGGAGACCTTGCAAAGTGTATGGACGAACTCTATGCACTTGTTGGGTCGAATTCCCGTGAAGCGGCATCGTATCGCGCACAAATTGAGGCAGCTGAGACCAAGGCAAACGAGTTATTACGCCTTTCGGATGCAGAACTTCTTTCGCGCAGCCAGGAAGTTGATGAACTTGCCGTTACGGTAAAGAAACTCTGGGAGAATAAGCTCTCTCTCATTCCCGAATTTTGGGACAGGTTGACCGCTTTGAACGACAAGGTGAAAAGCCTGCAGACAACACTTGCCGGTTCAGGCAAAGTGTACACCGTAGGCACATGGGCACGGAACCGTGATTGCTTGTGGAATATCTCGAAGAAGAAGGATATCTACAATAATGCCTGGCACTGGCCCAAAATTTGGCAGGCAAACCGTGACCAAATCAAGGATCCTGACGTCATTCATCAAGGGCAGAAATTGAAAATCCCGGCGAAGGGTGAATTGTCGCGGGATGAAAAAGCGGCAGCCAGCTCCTATTATCGGAAGAAATCCGGCAACTAAACCGCGAGAGGAATTTCAAGACCCTATCTTGAACCTGCCACGACAGATTTCAGAAACCCCCTTTCCTGCAAATGCAGGGGAGGGGGTTTTGCGTTTGCGCCCAGTCAGTATTTATCAACATTTGGGGAGGCCGGCCTTTGGTTGAAAGAAAAATGCGTGTGGAAGGGGTCGATATGTTCGGCCTGCTCGGGCTTAACGATACGAATCTTCAAATTGTCGAGCGGAGGTTTGATTCGAACATCGTTGTCAGGGGAGACATGATAACAGTGAAGGGTGAGGTGGCAGAGGTTGACCAGGTGGAAAAGGTTTTCAAGGAATTGATTTTCATCCTCAAGAAAAACGGCAACCTCAGCACCAATGATGTTGATACAGTGATCGATCTTGTAATGACGAATGGCGAGCCTGCGCTCCCGAAGTCAATTGCTGCCACCATGAGCAGCGATGACCTTGATAACGTGATGCTCTACACCAAGAACTCAATCATCAGGGCAAAGACGGCAGGGCAGCGCGAATACCTGCGTCAGGTGAAAGGGCATGACATTGTTTTTGCGGTAGGCCCCGCCGGTACCGGGAAAACATACATGGCAGTGGCAATGGCAGTAGCAAGTCTCAAGAACCATGAAGTCACCAAAATCGTGCTGACGCGCCCCGCAGTGGAAGCAGGGGAAAGCCTCGGCTTTCTGCCGGGAGACCTGAAGGAAAAAATTGATCCGTACCTTCGGCCGTTGTATGACGCACTGGATGACATGATTCCAGCAGAGAAGCTGAAGACCTACATTGAAAAGCGGGTGATTGAGATTGCTCCTCTTGCCTACATGCGTGGGCGTACGCTGAACAATGCGTTTGTCATTCTTGATGAGGCGCAGAACGCCTCTACGATGCAGATGAAGATGTTCCTGACTCGCTTGGGGCCGAACTCCCGTGCAATCATTACGGGGGATGTCACACAGATTGACCTTCCCACCAAGGGTTCGTCAGGATTGGTGCAGATACAGAATGTTCTGAAAAATGTTGAGGGAATTGCCTTTGTGTACTTTGACCGGAATGATGTAGTGCGTCACAGACTTGTGAAAGACATTATCGAGGCGTACGACAAATATCATAATGGAGATTCGCCTTCAGCAACAGGTAACACACATGCAGGGAAAAAGTAGCTTTTCTATAAGCCCTTCTTCTTTGCCTTTTCCCATAATGTATCCATCTCCTCAAGAGTGGAGTCATGGATGTCTTTGCCGGATTTACGCATCTCGGCTTCAATAAATGTGAACCTGCGCGTGAATTTCGATACAGTTGACCGGAGTGCATTTTCCGGGTTCAGATCGAGATGGCGGGCATAGTTCACCAGCGCAAAGAGAAAATCACCGAATTCTTCCTCACACTTTTTTGCATTCCCTTTCTTGAGTGCGTCCTTGAGTTCCTCCAGTTCCTCCTCCATTTTCGCTACAACGTCACCAATATTCTTCCAATCAAAGCCGACTTTGGCAGCCCGTTCCTGAACACGGAGTGCAGTTTGAAGGGCCGGCATACCTTTTGGAATACCCTCCAGCACTGAAGCCCGGCCTTCCTTCAATTTCAGTTTTTCCCAGTTCAGTTTTATCTCCTCTGTGGTTCGTATCTTCTTATCCCCGAAAACGTGAGGGTGCCTGTCGACAAGTTTTTTTATCTCACCTGCAACAACTTGTTTGAGCGTGAATTCACCTGCCTGCTCAGCCATTGTTGCGTGCATTACAACATGAAGAAGTAAATCCCCGAGTTCCTTGCGTAATTCGTCCATGTTGTTTTCATCCAAAGCCTCGACGACTTCATACGCTTCCTCAATCAGGCTGTGCCTGATTGATTGATGGGTCTGTTCCCGATCCCAGGGACAATCCCTCCGTAAGCGGCGTACTATTTTGACAAACTCTTCGAGGTCGTTGAGAGGTACAGGTGGATATTGTTTTGGCATCGGGTCTTGTTCCGCACAGGTGAATAAACGGTGCTCAACATAGAGAATTCATGGTTGAGTTGCAATCTGGATTCTCAGAGCGCCATTCTCTATATTGGTAAAACTTTTTCAGAAACAACATCAAACCTAAATCCATGGTTATGAAACGGTCCAAAATAATCATGCCCTTGATGGGCATCTTCCTTGGTGCTATTGTTTTTTCCTATCTCACAATGTCCCGCAAGGATGTGTCGCTTTTGCTGGTGAACGGAACCGTGTACACTGTGAATGAAAATCAGCCTTTGGCTGAAGCTATTGCAATCATGGATGGAAATATCGTGGCTGTTGGTAGCACAGAGGAAATACAGAAACACTATAAGTCGGAAAGGGAGATCGATCTCAAAGGTAAGCCAGTGCTTCCAGGTTTTATTGACGCACATGGCCACATGGAAAATCTCGGCATGTTTTTGGTAAATGTGAACCTGATCGGAACGACTTCTGTAAAAGAAATCAAGGATTTGCTTGCTCAACGTGTGAATGGGAAGAAACCTGGTGAATGGATTCGGGGGAGGGGGTGGGATCAGAACAAGTGGCAGGATAAGAACCTCCCAACATTTGAGATGCTTGATGAGGTTACACCCGATAACCCGGTCTATTTGGAGAGGGTGGATGGACACGCTGTCTGGCTTAACCAACAGGCGCTAGTATTATCAAAAATTACAGCCGCAACTCCTGACCCTGAAGGTGGGCGGATACTCCGCGATAAGGAGGGGAATCCATCCGGTATTTTCATAGATAATGCAATAGATTTGTTGGATGCTGCATTGCCTGTGCCCACGGAAGAGGAGCGGACGCGCTCAATTGAAATCGCCGTTCGCGAATGTCTTAAGGTGGGCCTGACGGAAGTGCACGATATGGGAACTGGAGTTGATCTCGAACTCATAGGCATCTACAAGAAGTTGATTGATGCGGGCTCATTTCCCTTTCGGGTCCATGTGGCTATTGGCGGAACAGGGAAAACATGGGAGCATTATCTTTCCTCTGGTCCTGAAAAAGATTACCAAGGGAAGGGCAAACTCTCGGTGAGAGCAATAAAGCTTTATGCAGACGGAGCATTGGGCTCTCGTGGGGCCGCCCTTATTGAACCATACAGCGATGATCCCGCAAACCGTGGTTTAACCCTGACTACTTCCCAAGAGATGCAGACGGTAGTGGATAGTGCAATAAGAAATGGCTTTCAGGTTTGTACTCATTCAATAGGGGACAGGGCGAATTATATTACTTTAAATGTTTATGAGAATGGATTTAAGTTTAATAGTATCAACGGGAAAGACCTCCGATTTAGAATTGAGCATGCACAAGTAGTATCTTCTGAGGATATTCCTCGTTTTGCAAGGCTGGGGGTTATACCTTCAATGCAGCCCACACATTGTACCTCCGATATGTACTGGGCTGAAAGCCGTGTCGGACCCAAACGCCTGAGGGGAGCATATGCTTGGAGGGCCTTTCTGGAGCATGGGTCGATTATTCCGGGCGGCTCGGATTTTCCTGTTGAAAGCCAGAATCCACTCTGGGGTTTCTATGCTGCCATCACCAGGCAGGATCACAATGGCTGGCCGTTGGGTGGGTGGTATTCCGATCAAAAGATGACGAAAGAGGAAGCGCTGAAGGCATTTACGGTCTGGGCAGCTTTCGCAGGCTTTCAGGAAGATGTCAAAGGATCAATTGAGCCGGGAAAATATGCCGATCTCGTTATTCTTTCAGATGATATAATGAAGATTGAGCCTCTGCGCATCCTTGATACAAAGGTCCATGTCACAATGGTTGCAGGTGAGATCGTCTATTCAGATGGATTGTTTGGAACAGCCACGTTGCACTGATCCTGAACTACCAGACATGGAAAATGTTGAACGCCGCAATTTTATTCTCAATACCGCTGAAGGCGCACTCTTTATAGCCGGTAGCTCATTCATTTCTTCTCAAACAGTTCTTCCCGCGCTCATTGTCAGGCTTGGAGGAGGGAATATCGCGGTGGCATCGGTGAGCGTAATCGTATGGGTAGGGCTATTTCTTCCGCAGATTTTTGCAGCGCGGCATACTCAAGCGCAGCAATGGAAGAAGCCATGGGCCCTCAAGTATGGTTTGTTGCAGCGTTTGATGGTGCCGTTGATTGCATGTGCTATTTTGATTCTCGGGCCTGGAAATCCCGGGTACGGGCTTTTTGCGTTCTTCCTTCTTTTTTCCGGTATGCAGATTCTTATGGGCATCACGACGCCGGGATGGTATGATTTGTTCGCGAAAGTAACGCCGTTGAACAAACGTGGGCGTCTTTCGGGAGTGAGAAATTCCATCGGTGGAGCTTCTGCCTTTTTATGCGGGATACTGTTGACATGGCTCCTCGGATACTTTGATTTTCCTGTGAATTATGTTCTGGCATTTCTTTGCTGTGCCGCACTGCAAGGAATATCACTCATTGTCCAGGCGCAAATTGTCGAGCAGGAACCGAGTGTCGTTGTCACACCCCCATCGTTATCGGCATATGTTGAACAACTGCGCAGTGTGCTTGTGAATAACAGGGAATTCAGAGTATTTCTTTGGGCTTCAGTATTCCTTGTCCTCGCCACAATGCCTATCGGGTTTTTTACGGTATATGCACTCAAACATTTTCAGGCAACCGAAACCATCGTCGGAGAATTCACCCTGACCCTTGTTTCGGTGCAGATTATCAGTGCACTGGTAAACGGCATTGTTGCGGATCGATACGGGAATAAGACGGCGTTAGTGTTTGCGGCAACAGCCCTTTTGCTTGCCAGTCTTTGGGCAATGGTCGCCCCAACAATAGCGGCATTCGCCATAGTCTTTGGTTTCGTAGGGATATTTCTTGGGACAGAACTGATGGCAAGATACAATATAGCAGTGGAGTACGGGCCACCTGAACAGCGTTCGGTGTACATTGGTTTGATGAACACCATGCTTGCGCCTGCGTATCTCTGTGGCCTCTTGGGAGGGTGGATCAGCGATATGTTTGGCTACTATGCTGTCTTTGGACTGGGTGCAATTGCGTCAGCGATTGGCATTGCACTGATGGTCTTTTCTGTTCGTGAGCCGCGCAGGACCAGGAATGCTTCCTGATGTGAATGGCGGAATCACAAGGCAAGCATACCCTGATTTGCGTTGCATGCCAGAGTGTAACGTACAATTTTATTGAAGGACTCTTCCGGCGCTTTTATGGATATCGGACAGCTTGATCAACCGGAGAAGGCAAGCGGCATGAGTGATAGCAAAACTACTTCTGTGTTTTACGAAGGATAAGGATGGGATAGGAAGGATAGGCAGAAACGCATTTGAGGAAGTAGTGAAGGAACCCCGGAACATTGCTGTTCCTCCAGTCGAAGCGGGCCAACCGCCAGTATGCTTGGGCGAGCCGTTCGCGCATGATATTCCGGTGCCGGTTGTGGACGGTGGATACTGTTTTCAGTATATCTTCATAGAGTATTGTAGTGTTCTTCCAGAAATCTGTTGTGTGTGATCCCCATGCAGACATAAGATGATTGACCGGGTCAGCGTCATAAGTTTGCTTTGTGCCGTATCCTGCAATTGCACAGGCAGGACCGCCGAGGCCGAGTTTTAGAAAGATATGATTGTCGTGGCGCGTTCTCAGTCGTTCCATTAGCCCCCCTGCCAGCACATACTTCTCTCTGTTGAACGCGCTGTTCTGCAGCATCATCGGTTGCCACGGTAACATCACCCAGTCGGAAGCATCCTTGGTAAACTCGTAGTCGTTCTCAATTGAAAACCCGCAATGCTGCCAGTGGCTTCCGCCTCCTGATTCTTTGGGCCGTTCCATATCGGCGAAGTAGAACGACGCTTTTCCCCCGGTTTTTGCTATTGCCTGCGCTATTCGTTCCAGATGTGTATCCACCCAAACATCATCCGAATCGAGAAACGCAACCCACTCGGCCGTAGTCTCATTGAGGCCGCGATTTCGTGCAGCAGAAGCGCCCGCATTGTTCTGGCGGATATATGTTACCCTCTCTCCAAATGCCTCGACATGTTTTTGTGTATCATCAGTTGAGCCGTCATCAACAACGATGATTTCCTTTGGCCGGAAAGTCTGGTGAAGAATGCTTTCAATGGGCCTGGTGATCAGATGTCCACGATTGTACGTTGGAATAACCGCACTGATGCTCACCTGAGCTGGATGTTGTCCTTCGTTTGCAGAGGATTTCATTCTGTTACCTGGAGGCCGGTGCAGAGGAGCGTTTTGCAAGCGACCGGCGCATGCCGTTGATCATTTCCCTCCACAGCCATACACGCTTTGCCCGGATATAGTTTGCGACGAACACAAAGCAAAGCACCCTGTTTGCAAACCCGATCGGGTGATGGAGAAGCATCCTTACGTATTCCCATACTTGGCGGTTTCTTGGGAAAGCAGTCTTTCCGGCAAGCTTTGGATCAAACCAAGCGCCTCGCTCTTCCCGCGTCGGGAATAAGTTCACTGAGCTTTCCTTGTGCATACGATGATAGAACAACGTCTCAGGCACTTCAAGGATGGGGCCGTACAGTGCAATCTCTGCAAGCAACGTACGGTCGGAGTCCGAGTAGTTGAGGAAAAGCTTTGTCTTCCTCAATACATCGGAACGGATGAGCCCGAAAATTTCTTCAATGGTATAGTCCCAACGAATGAGTTTTCGGAAGCGTTGGTGTATTTTCGGCGAAGCCCCTCGTTCAGCGCGGGGGATATGGCTTATGTTGCGTTCTGGGAGATGGTTCCCGTCGTCATCAATATCCATCATTTTTGGGAAGACCAACACAATTTCGGGATGCTTGTCGAGTGCTTCAACACATTTCTCAAGGAATGTCGGAGCCATGATATCATCGTGCGCCGCCCACTTGAAGTATTCGCCTGTTGAGTCAAGAAAAGTGAGATTGTAGTTTCTTCCGGCCCCGAGATTGGTTTCATGTCGACGGTATTTGATACGGCTGTCCCTGCCGGCGTATTCCCTGCAGATTGTTTCAGTGCTGTCCGTTGATGCGTTATCATAAAGCAAAACATCGAAATTGTTGAATGTCTGAGCAAGAATAGAATCGAGTGCCTCCCGCAAAAAGCGCTCGCCGTTATACACCGGAAGGCCAATACTTACTTTGGGCATTTCTTCTGATACATTTGTTCTTTGAATGATTGAATTACTTTACTTCAAGCGGGCAAATGGTACAAATTGCGGAAGCGGGAATCAAGGCAATGCAAGGTGCTTCGCTATTCGTAACAGTAATGATGTCATAGAAAATGGTGGTGTCTGATGAACAATAACGCGCCCTTCGCTGCAGTGTGAACATTGCATCTCATATGCTTCGCCTGTATATTGCAGCCGACGCATGGAGAGATCAAACATACCGCCAGTGAGCTTCATCCGAACAGATTGGACAATCCTTTCTCTTATCAACTGGGCAACAACCTATTTGCAGGAACGGGGCTTTGATGAGGCCCGGTTGAATGTGGAGCTCCTTCTGGCGAGCGTATTACACATTGAACGGATTGGGTTGTACACTAATTTCGACAGGCCCCTGAGCGAGGCAGAGCTTTCCAGTTTCAAAGCACTCTTCAAACGACGTCTTCAGCGCGAGCCGGTTCAATATATTCTTGGTGAAACGGAATT